>JAVCCE010000037.1 GCA_030765645.1 Candidatus Hinthialibacter antarcticus
CGATTTTTGGATCAATGGATCGCCGAAGCCAAGGCATCCGACGTTCGAATGCTGTATGGAATGGCGAAGACGCTGGAACGGCATCGAGACGGCTTGTTGAACTATTACCGCTTCCCGATTTCAACCGCTCCACTCGAGGGAACCAACAATAAAATCAAAACCATGAAACGCCAAGCCTATGGATTTCGAGATCAAGAATTCTTTAAACTCAAAATCATGGCCATCCATCAATGTAGGTACTCATTTACCGGATGAACCATAAATCTAGTCTAGATTTTATCCGATATTCTAATCGCACAGCGACCTTTTAGTTGGACAATGTTATGTTAAGCAAAATTTTAATTATTGATGATGACGAAACAACCCGGCTTCTTTTGGAAAGCCACTTAGCCGGTTCGGGCTACGAAGTACGGTGTGAAGGCAGCGCAGAAGGGCTGCGGACCGCTCTGACTGAAGACGACTTCCAGGCAATCCTCCTCGATGTGCAGTTGCCTGACGGCGACGGCATAGACCTGTTGGATGAAGTGAAACAACTGTCGTCTACAACGCCAGTCATTATGATTACGGCCCACCGCAGCGTTGAAAAAGCGGTCGAGGCGATACGCAAAGGCGCGTATAATTACTGTCCGAAGCCAATCGACCTCAATCGTCTCACGGTGTCCGTCAAAAATGCGTTAGACCGCTATGACCTGCTGCAAAAGGTTACGCAATTCGAGCGGGCTAAGCGCAACCATTTTTACGAAATGATCGGCGGTAGCGCCGCCATGCAGGTCATTTATCATATTATTGAAAACGTCGCGCCAACAAAAGCAAATGTTTTAATCACGGGCGAAAGCGGCACGGGTAAAGAACTCGTCGCCCGCGCGATCCACGATTTGTCTGACCGAAAAGGCAAAGAGATCATCGACGTCAATTGCGCCGCCATCCCCAAGGATTTGCTGGAAAGTGAACTCTTTGGACATGAAAAAAGCGCATTCACCGGCGCAGCCAAACGTAACATTGGACGTTGCGAACAAGCCCACCAGTCAACGCTTTTTTTAGATGAAATCACCGACATGAATATGAATTTGCAACCGAAACTTCTTCGGTTTTTGCAAGATTATTCTTTCTATCGCGTAGGCGGAAAAGACAAAATCCAAGTGGACGTTCGCGTTGTATCAGCGAGCAACCGCGATCCCATGGAAGCGATCGAACAAAGCCGCTTACGTGAAGATTTATATTACCGATTAAATGTCGTAAATGTTCCCATTCCCCCGTTGCGTGACAGAAAAGAAGATATTCCTGAATTGGCCGAAATATTTTTACAGCGCTACTCCCAGGAAAATCAAAAATCGTTTGAGGAGTTATCATCAGACACTCTCGAAGCGCTCTGTAATTACGATTGGCCGGGCAACGTACGCCAACTCCAGAATTGCTTGCAACAATGCGTGGTGTTAGGCGATAACAAAATATTAGAAGCGGACATGCTACCTGATATAGTACGCAACTCCGCCCCCACTCATTTTTATAGCAAATCTCTCGTGGATGACGACTATAGCGATCTCGATGAAGCCTCGACCGGGCATCTCTCAACAGATGCGCCAAGACGCGGCGGCAAAATTCGTCCGCTAATAGACATGGAGCAAGAAGCCATCGACGGAGCATTGCAAATCACGCATGGAAATGTTGCCCTAGCTGCTTCTGCATTACAAATCAGCACAGCAACCTTGTACCGCAAAGTTCGCGAGTACGGCTTCCAAATTAAAAAATACAAAGATGTGGTACTCGATTAGGAATAGAGAGATTTCCCCATGAGAGTCATCGTCACCGGAGCCAGCAAAGGAATCGGGCGTGGAATCGCAACCTACTTGGCAAAACAAGGGTACAGCGTTGGCCTTTTAGCCCGTTCTCAATCCTTACTTGATGAACTCCGCAATGAAATTATTCAAGACGGCGGCAAAGCGGAATCAATTGACGCTGATTTGCGAGACCCGAACCGCGTAGAAGAAGCCATCGACGGCCTTGTGAATATCCTGGGCGGAATTGATGCGCTGATTAATAACGCGGGGCTGGTCATTCGCAAAGATGTGTTTTCACTGTCTCCGTCCGAGTGGACCGCAATGATGGAGACTAACGTCAACGGTCTGTTCTATTGCACGCAATCAGCGCTCCGATATATGAAAAAGCAACAGAGTGGTCATATCATAAACATCTCATCAATTTCAGGTTATGTCCCTCTCCCTGGTGGAAGCGGCTACGCTGCGTCTAAGTATGCCGTCACAGGGTTTTCTGAATCTCTCTTCCATGAAGTGCGCGACTTCAACATCAAAGTTTCAACCGTATTCCCCGGTTCGGTAGATTCTGAGTCACACCGCCATGACGCTGAACAAAACCATTCCTGGAAGATTTCGCCGGAAGAAGTTGGTCAAGCATGTTTTAATATCTTAAATACTGAGCCAGGCAACTGCATTAGCCGCGTAGAAATTCGTCCTTTAAAACGACCTGTCAAAAAATAAATTTTTTGATACTTTCTATTTTATCACTCCCTTTTATTTAAATTGCGGTTATTATTAATAGCCGTAATAAATTCAAATCTAATGTGGTTGTTCCCACAAATCTCGAATGATGAGAGCGCTGAATGCATACTGATAACGCACGTCCATTGATTTTAAAAGGAGCCGTAGCAATCACGCCGTTCAGGCGCGAGGAAGGCGTTACTCTTGTTCTTAAAGAAGGCAAAATTGACCAGATGGGGCGTCCCGAAGACGTCTCGATCCCCTCAAACGCCCAAGAACTCGACTTGCATGGCAAGTATATCCTGCCTGGATTTATCGACATTCACGTCCACGGCGGCAAAGGATATGACTTCTGTGATAATGATACTCAAGGGTATGAGGAAATCAGCCAGTTTCATGCCTCGCATGGAACCACTTCAATTATTGCAACCATCTACCCTCAACCGAAAGAGTCGCTGATTGAATCTGTCGTATGCCTTCGTGATTATTGCGAAGCGCAAGGCCCCGAACGAATCATTGATGGAATTCACTTGGAAGGGCCGTTTTTAAACCCAGAGATGCACGGCGCCATTCGCCCTGATTATATGTGGGAAGCAACCGAAAATTCCTACGAGGAATTGTGTAAGATAGGCGGCAGATGGATCAAGGTCATGACGATTGCGCCTGAAATTCCCGGGGCGATTGAAGTCATGCGCGCTGCCTCTCTCCGTGCGGTATCCAATGGCTCTCATCATCCGATACACTTGTCGATTGGCCATTCAAACGCCAATTATGAACAAATCGCCGAAGCCATCGATAACGGCCTCGAAGGCGTTACTCATATCTTTAACGCAATGCCGAGTATGCACCACCGCAAACCGGGCGTCTTAGGCGGAACGCTTTTGCGCGACGAACTCTTCGTCGAAGTCATCGCCGATGCGGTTCACGTACACCCGGCCATTTTGCAGTTACTGTTGAAAGTGAAAAAATATGACCGCATTATCCTCGTCAGCGACGCGATCCGCGCAGCGGGACAACCAGACGGCGTCTTCGATTTCAGCGGTCAAAAAGTCCTGATGAAAAACGGGCGCGCTTATCTAGAGCACGCTCCTGAAACATTAGCGGGAAGCACATTGACAATGGACCAAGCTTTACGCACGATGGTAGAGTTTGGCGGCGCCAAATTGGAAGAAGCAGCCCAAATGGCGTCGCTAAACGCAGCCCGTATCCTGGAATGGAAATACAAACGCGGTATCCTTGCAGTCGGTAAAGACGCCGACTTGGCGATTCTTGATGAGAATCTGTCAAACCGTATGACCATTAAATCAGGACGTATCGTGTGGAGCGCAACTGAATGAACGATGTAGACAGCACAACGGCAACTCGAATTTCATGGCTTTCACTTTTTTTCCGTTCTGACATTTTCACCTTTGGCTTCGGTATTACCGTTTCCATGTGGTCAATCGGGTATGTCTTTCACCTACCCGGGCTATCGCTGCCAAGCCCGGTGATGTTTTTCCTTTTTCTTTCTTGCCTTTTCTTTGGCGGATTCTGGGCGTCGCGTCGAACGCCTGCTGGATGGCGCGCGGGTCTGGCTTCCGGCTTTCTATCGTCCATTCTCAATCTGTTGGTGCTTGGAAGCGTACTGAGCGACGCTACGTCTAGCGCAATCGTTCCGTCTGCGGCGATTTTTATTCCCGGGTTTATCCTGGCTTCAACCCTAATCGCCGCGATTGGCGGCGTAATCGGCGCCGTCTGGGGGCTTGCTAAAGAACCAACGCTCAAAGGTGACGCGGGCATAGCAATCGTCAGTTGCCTTGCGACGTTTGTCTTATTAATCGCTGGCGGATTGGTGACCAGTTATGACGCCGGATTGGCCGTTGTTGACTGGCCTAATACGTTTGGCAACAACATGTTTCTGTATCCACTCTCGCGCATGACCGGCGGCATCTACTACGAACATACGCACCGCTTGATTGGCTCATTAGTCGGACTGACGACAATTGCGGTTTTCATCAGCGTGATTGCCCGTGATTCACGCAAGTGGATTATCAGCCTCGCGGGTTTTGCGCTACTTCTCGTCATCGTCCAGGGAATCATGGGCGGACTGCGCGTTACTGGCAATTTCACTATGAGCAATAATGAAGCCGACATGGCGCCGAGTATCGTTCTTGCCATCATTCACGGCGTAAACGGACAATTGTTCTTCGGTTTGATGATTGCCTTGTCCGCTTTTTTAAGCCTCAGATGGTTATCCGATGAGAAGCCTGCGTACCATTCATCATCCAGCATTGACCGTTGGCTAACGATTATCACCCTAATTATCATCGTCATACAATTGATCTTTGGCGCCGTGTTGCGCCATGTTTCATCGCTTTTGCTGCTTCACATAACTTGGGCGGGAATTGTTCTGACTCTCGTGTTAGTTGTTGGAATCCGCGCTTGGGGACTCTATCCACAAAAGACACTCATCACCCGGTTGGGGCTTGGGCTTATCGCAGTAACATCACTGCAACTGGCGCTTGGGTTTGTCGCTTTAATGGCGATCCATGAAAACGAAGAGACCAAGGCCTACACCGCGTTGGAAGTCATCGCGCCAACCGCTCACCAAGCCGTCGGCGCCATGGTGCTTGGAATGATTGTCTTGCTCGCTGTTTGGATTTTCCGCCTAACGACCTCAAACCAAGAAGCGTCTAGTTAGACAGCGCAGCCGTTGCATCCATTTCGACTTCAACGCCTTTCGGTAGCGCCGCAACTTCAACGGTTGCGCGCGCGGGTTTGCTTTCGCCAAAATACTCTTCATAGATGGCGTTCAGTTCGCCGAATTTCCCCAAATCGGTCACAAAAATCGTTACCTTAACGACATCGTCCAGAGAGGCGCCGCCTGCTTTGAGAACACAACGCAAGTTATCAAGCGTTTGTCTAACTTGGGCTTCGAATGAATTCAACACCAGTTCCCCGCTCTTGGGATTTAAGGGGATTTGGCCGGAGACAAACAAGAATCCGTTTGCCGCAACGGCGGGCGAATACGGGCCGACGGCGGGAGGGCCGTCTTTTGGAATAATCAATTTTTTTGACATCGAAAACACCTCACCTGTTGAAACGATAGAATCTATATTGTTTATGTTGTGATTTCTTTCTCTACGCAAAAGAGCAAAACAATTCATAATCACTCAGAATTGACAAGAATTTATGACCGTTAAACAGAGTTGTGAAAATTTATGTTTTTTTGTTTAAAACTCCCCGAGAAAGTGCTTGCAATTATATCGTTTTCATATTATAAAATATAATGTTAGGGTCGTTATTAATTGATATTTTTTCTAGACATTCTGTTTAAGTTCACATTCAATCAAACTTAACCAAAGTTTGTCATTTCATAAGATATTGGGGAAGATGACATGAGAAAAGGCTTTACACTTATCGAACTGTTGATTGTTGTTGCTATCATCGGCATACTCGCGGCGATTGCGGTACCGAATTTTTTGAATGCGCAAATGCGAGCGAAATTGGCGCAGGTTGAATCGAATTTCAAAGCCCTGGGCACGGCTTTTGAATTATACCGCGTCGACCACGGCATGTACGCCCTTCATGATCCAAACCATGTTCAAAACATTTTAGGCAATGGTCTCACGACCCCGGTTGCGTATATCGCGCGCATACCGGTAGATATCTTCCAATCGGGTTCGCTCGCGCAAACAACGTCGATGGCGACAAATGCGCCGCGTGAACTTCACCCGGAACCTTTCTACTACCCCGCATTTGGCGCACCAGATTTAGATACAATCCCACAGCGTGGATCAAATGACTTAACCTTGCGTTTTATTGATGACAAAGAGCAATATCAAAAAGCGCAGGCCATGTGGCCTTGGGGCCGTTACTGCGTTAGCGTCGGGCCGGATGAAATTCACAACTATCCCGGCGTATATCGTGTAAGTAACGGCATGAATAGTTCTGGAGACATTATAAAAGTTCTGCCTTAAAACCGAATTATCTCTAAATTCAAAACGCTCAGGCCGGTTGGTTTGAGCGTTTTTTTTAGGGTTCATCCGGTAAGTGAGTAATTACCTTGATGGATGGTCATTTTTTTGATTCAGAAACGGGCTCCGTCATATCAAAAATTGACAAACCAATCAAGCATGGGGGCAACTCTGGGAGCGCCTGTGCATAAGGGCCTGAAAGACCGCACTGAAGCGAGCAGAGTTGTACCCATGCCTGATACAGCAAAAGATCAAGGATTCACGAAAAAGCATCAAAAAACGCAATTCAATTTGTGATAAAGTACCCAAATACCAGAAGAACCTTTTTTAGTATCCTGAACAGACTTCAAATTCTAAATAATAACCAAGAAGGTTTTCGATGAAACGTAAAATCCAAATTACCACACTCTTTTCCATATTTCTCTCTCTGATGTGTGCAGCGCAAACGCCCCGAATCGAGAGCGTTGTAATGCTTGATCCTCAACCGCATGAAAATGACGACGCGGTGATCTGGTACGACGACTTTGATACAACGCAAAAATATGGCGAATCCAGCGGTACCATCACAAACGAACAACACTTCGGCGAATCAGGGCAATCAAAGCTCAGCCATTATGAAAAAGGCTCGCGCGGCAGCGGCGGCTGTAAAGTCTTTTTCGGCGACAGCCCCACCGGAAACCCAACCATTAACCGTGGCAAGACCTATCAGGATATCTACTGGCGCATCTATGTCAAACACCAGGACGGATGGCAAGGCGGCGGCCCGGCGAAACTTTCACGCGCAACCAGCCTAGTCACGCCGAATTGGGCGCAAGCCATGATCGCCCATGTCTGGAGCCAAGGCGAGTCACTAACGCTCGATCCAGCGCGAGGCGTCGATGGATCAACAATCGTTACCGAACGCTACAACGATTTTGATCATTTGAAATGGCTCGGTAATCGGCCACCGGCGAAGATGCAAATCCACAGCACGGAAGAATCCGGCTGGTGGGTGTGCGTCGAGTCACGGGCAAAATTAAACACCTCAGGCTTAAGCGACGGTCTCAACCAACTTTGGCTTGATGGACGCTTGGAAACCGAACGCAGGAATCTCAACTGGCGCGGCTCCTATACGAAACATGGAATCAACGCTGTCTTTCTTGAATCCTATTGGAACGACGGTTCGCCTGTGACCCAATCGCGCTGGCTTGATAACTTTGTTGTTTCAACGGAACCCATCGGCCCGGTCGTTTGCCCCCGCAATCCAGAACTAATGAAGACGGCGTTTCGCGGCGAAGGTGAACAGGGCGGTTGGGAACTAGAAGTGTCATCTGACGAACAAGGTAATGAAGTCGTTTGGAAATCTCAAATCATCACAGGCGGCAATCAGGTTCGCGTCAGCAATGAAACCGGGCAATTCGTCTCATCTCTATCAGGCGAAAACCAGTTGACGCCGTCGGCGGTTTATTACTCCCGCGTACGCGAACAAAGCCAGTCAGGCGCTTGGTCTGACTGGAGCGGTTGGCATCAACCCATCAAAACCACGAATGAAAATTCCAGCATCGGCTTATGGAAAGTCGATGCTGCAACAACGGAATGAGGTATCTTTTCACGCTTTAAACATCGGTTATGTTGTCCCATTGAATGTCTAATTTTCTGGCAGCGAATCCAATTTCCTTCAGGTGGTCGCCATAACACATCAACCAGTGCGAGTCGCGTACTTCATTCAATAGTTGTTTCCAGTTCCCCTGAATATGGACATCCTGCTGGGAGCGGCAGATTGGCAGAAACGGATTGTCGATAACATTGCCCCGGAACCCCACCCAACGGCCTGTCGTATATTCAGGGCTGATGAAACTCAATTCTTGTCCAATTGGAATTTCAACCTTTGGCGCGGCGCCATAGTCGGATTCTTCATGGGTCAGAACTGTTGTCGGTTCATAACGGCTTCCGTTCATGCGCCGGGGCGCGGAACAGTGCGCGCAAGTGACGGTCCCCTGATGAGGAAACGTAGAATTGTGAAGAAAAACGGGGGCGTCAACAATATGGCGCACCAGGATACCCGCTGGAATCACGACAAAGTCTGACTCGCAGAATGCAATCACGCCTTCATCGCATAATAAGCCCAATGTTAAACAGGCGGTCGTTTTTGCCATCGGAATAATGGTGCTCATGCACTCTTTGATCGTAAACGCAGGCGCATCAGCTTCGATCATCAGTTCTTTAAATAGACCATAAAGAAGAAACGCATTCACAACGAATTGCTTGTCTGTTTGCAATTTGGTATTGGGCAAATTCAGGTATTGCGCCGCCTGCTTCTCTGCGAGAGCAACTTTTTGGGTATCTTTTAATGCGCTTTGAATGCGCGGTTCGATGTGGTCATAACCAACATCAATGATTTCGATTCCATATTTTTTTCTTGCGATGTCCGGCGCATCGGCTGCGTACTTTCCCCACGGGCCGCCGACGGCGACGATACGGCTGTTCTTCATATTGCGAATGGCGTAACACGAACGCAGCCGCCAAAGCAATTCGTCATAATCATCGACGACAACGTCATCAACATGCGTTTTCCCTAACCGGGTTTTTCGTTCGGATGTATCGGTTTGCAAATAATCAACACTGAGCGCTTCATACCAGTAATAGGTGGGGCCTGAGCGATGGCGAACAAACAGCAATGCGTCGCGGTCATCTGGAACGCACGCCTGCAACAACTGCCCGGAACCAGACGCAGGATAGACTAACGCAAGATCAAATTCCCTTTTCAGCGCATTGCCCGCTTCTTCTTCCGTTTTGACTTTTTGGACATCAAGAATTTCGATTGGAAACGACGCCCTCTCTTTCAGCTGGCTTAACTCACGCTGGATGCGTTGCGCTTCTTCATTGGCGGATTCATCATCGAGAACGCCGCCCCAGGAACGCCATGAAGTCATCTCGCGAGGCTGCGCAACCTTATACTGCAAGATGGGCTGGATTCGCAGCGGTTTTCCCCATAAATGAAAAGCGCGTTCAGGGTTCCAGCCGTTGCTTTCTGCGTCAATCGCATTCGAAGTTGATGCCGCGAATGTATTTGAAGTAGAAAATGTCTTTACTCCAAACATTGATGCGACGCACAATCCCTTTTGAATAAATAGCCGTCTGTTTGGATTCGATGGTTGGTAATCGTTCATTCGATGCTCCCCCGATGATGTCTTATACTTGCAAACCGAACATTGACTATCCTCTCAATAGAACCCATGCGCTGTCAAGTCATTTTTTCTTGGATGAAACTTGAACAAAATAGTCAACAATCGCGACTCATTTATTCAAATATCTGAATTCATCCTGCTTGTCGAAACTTTCTTTACCGTAATAAAACTCTAATAAACGTATGAAATAATTTCTACTACGTTAATTACCAAAATCATTGTAGGAGATGAAATGAAACATTTAAAATATTCGTTCATGATTGCTTTACTTGCTATGATCGCCCTTCCTTCATCCGCCGCGCCGACGCCGAAAAACGTCATCATTATGATCGCCGACGGCATGGGCTTTCTTCACACCGAAGCCGCGAGTTTATATCGCTATGGCAAAACCAAAGGCCAAATCTATTGGGATTTCGACCATTACGCCGTCCAGACCAGTTCGTTAAACACAAAACAAGGTTACGACCCAAATGTCGTTTATGATGATTTTAAGAATTTACTGAAAGACCCGACCGACTCCGCCTCGTCCGCCACCGCATTATCAACCGGCGTTAAAACGCTAAACGCCATGCTAGGCATGACGCCGGATAAAAAGCACCTTCGGCACATCATGGAAGACGCCGAAGAGATGGGCAAAGCCACTGGCGTCCTGACGACGGTCTATTTTGCTCATGCAACGCCAGCGGGATTCATCGTCCACATCGACAGCCGAGGCAAATATAAGGAAGTCGCCAACCAAATGCTGTGGGACAGCAAGACGGACGTCATCATCGGCGCCGGACACCCCTGGTATAACGACGACGGCGAGAAAGTCGGCGGCTACCAACCCGACCCATTCTCTACACCGCTGAAATATGACCGCGTCGGCGGTTTGGCCAGTTGGAAGAAAATCCTCGATGGAACACCCGGAGCAGACGCAGACGGCGACGGCGAACCCGACGCATGGACGCTGGTGGATTCAAAGCAGGATTTTCGCGCCTTAGCCAGTAAAAAAAGCGGCTTGCCCAAACGCTTATTTGGTCTTGCCCCCCTCTACAGCACGCTGCAACAGAGCCGATCCGGCAACCAGTTTCTACCGCCGTATGAAGAAGCGCTGATTTCCGCCTCGCCGACGATGACCGAACTGATGGCGGCTGCGTTGAATGTTCTCAATCAGGATGAGGACGGCTTTGTCTTGATGGCGGAAGGCGGCGCGGTGGATTGGGCGTCTCACGGCAACCAACCTGGACGCATGATCGAAGAGCAAATCGACTTCGACCGCGCGATTGAATATACCGTCGCATGGGTGGAAAAACACAGCAGTTGGGACGAGACCGCGCTGCTCATCACCGCCGACCATGAATGCGGTTATTTGTGCGGCCCGGGTTCAGACCCGACCTGGCAGCCGTTGTTTTCGTATGGCGCGGGCAAAATGCCGGGCATGGAATTTCACAGCGGTGGACACACCAACCAATTGGTTCCGCTGTTCGTCAAAGGCGCCGGAACGGAAAAGTACAAAGACAAGGTCATCGGCAAAGACCCCGTCCACGGCCCCTTCATCGACAACACCAGCATCCCGACGGTTGTTCGTGAACTTTGGGAAGCAAAATAAACAGAAGTAATCACTAAAACCAAAACCGCCCTGAGATATTATTTCGGGGCGGTTTTTTTATTCACTTAATGCTGATATTGGGGTTGGGGCAGACACACAAAAAAAGACGCTAGGCGAAGCACCTAGCGTCTGGGGTTTGCTGGAGCAGGAGACGAGATTCGAACTCGCGACCTTCTCGTTGGCAACGAGAAGCTCTACCAGCTGAGCTACTCCTGCTTAAGGAGTCATACGGCTGTCAACCGAATTGTAATATTATCCCGACAATCATTCCTGTCAAGCGATTCTCGCGGGAGTGTGAGCATTTTTTTTACTTTTTCCGCCCTAACTCCTACGCCTCCGGGTATTTCCAAGGGTCACGATATTCACGCTTTAGCATCGAATTGGCCTCGTCGTCGCCGACGATCATTTCCTTGTCGCCGTCCCATTCCACACTACGCCCTAATTTGAGTGAAAGCATCCCCAACAGGCTCAAACTGGTCGAGCGGTGGCCGATCTCGATATCGCACACTGAGCGCTTATTGTTCTTGATCGAATCGAGAAAATCAGCAAACAGTTCGGGGATATTCTGCTGGTCAGGCTCATGCAACTGCGGCTGGACGTTGATGATGTCCTTGTTTTTGTTCGCCGGGTAGAAGGTTGAGCCGTCGCCGACCCAGCCGATGTGCATCGTGCCCTCGGTTCCATAAAAATAGATGCCCAGGTTGTGTTTTTCGGCGTTGTTGGCGGCGTATTGGCGATGTTCCCAAACCGCAGTAAAGGTCTCGTAATCAAACTGCGCGATTTGCGTATCGGGGGCGTCGGTGTTGTCGCGCTTGATGTGACGTCCGCCAAATGAACTGACCTTCTTCGGATACGGTTCTTCCGACCACCAGGTGATATGGTCCATCCAGTGGATGCCCCAGTCGCCCAGAGTGCCATTCGCAAAATTAAGGAACGAGCGGAAGCCTTTGGGGTGCATTCGCCGGTTATACGGAACCAACGGGCCGGGGCCGCACCACATATCCCAATCTAAATGTTCCGGCGGTTCTTCATCGGGCGTTGGCGAGCCTGCACCACCGCCGTAATGGACAAAGGCGCGGATCATACCGATTTCGCCGAGTTTGCCTTCCTTCATATAGTTAATTGCCCATTGGTTGTGCGGCGAGACGCGGCGATGGGTCCCCACCTGAACAATGCGTTCGTTTCCGCGCGCGGCGTTGACCATAGCGCGGCCTTCTTTGATGGTATGCGCGACCGGTTTTTCGACGTACACATGGGCGCCGGCGTTCATCGCGGCGATGGCGATCAGCGGATGCCAATGGTCGGGCGTACCGACGATCATGATTTCTGGTTTGATCTTTTCAATCATTTCACGGTAGTCGCCGAAGATTTGCGGGCGTTTCCCGGTCATGGTTTCGATCTCATCCGCAGCGGCTTTCGACTGGTTTGTATCGACGTCGCAAATGGCAACCACGTCGCATTCTCCCGATTGAATCGCGACGCGGGTGATGTTCATTCCCCACCAGCCAGTTCCAGCGGTGGCGGTCACATACTTCTTATCGCGCGCTTGCGTCCTGACGACAGGAGCGGTCAACGCGCCGACAGCAGCGGCGGATTGTATAAATGAGCGGCGGCGCAACATAGAATCCATTTCATTCCTCCCATGAAATTTAGCGGTTTTTTAGTATACCATATTTGATAGTCATGACTATCTCGCTTGGTCGATTATTACCAGGTAGATTGGGAAGGAAACGAAACGATGTCACAAACCTTAAACCGCCGCACGTTCATTCAATCCAGCATCGCTGCGGCAGGCGCCGCTGCGACGATCACCGCTCCAAACGTACAGGCCTTTGACCCGATCAAAAGACCGTTTGGCGCAAAGATGAAATCGAGTTGCGCGGCGTATTCGTATCGCAAGTATCTTCAAGAAGAAAAAAGCATGACGCCGCTGCAGTTCCTCGAAGAATGCGCCAAAATGGGGATCGACGCCGCCGAACCGACATCCTACTATCTTCCTGCTGATGCTCCTGATGGATATTGGACTGAATTTCGCCACAAAGCGTTTATGTTGGGATTAGACATTTCCGGCACGGCGATTGGCAATACGTTCACGTTCCCTTCCGGTCCCGACCGTGAGAAAAACCTGGAGCTCACTCGCACCTGGATCGACAATTCCGTCAAAATGGGCGCTCCAGTGATCCGCATATTCGCCGGGAAAATCCTGGACGGACAAAACAAAGAAGCTGCGGTCAAAAACACCATCGAAACCACTCAGATCGCGCTTGAATACGCCGCGAAAAAAGGCGTCTTTCTTGCGCTCGAAAACCACGGCGGCATCGTTGCAGAACCGGACGAGATGTTGGACATCATCAAGCAAATTGATTCGCCCTGGTTCGGCGTTAACTTCGACGGCGGCAACTTCCACGGAGAAGACCCGTACAAAGAATTAGAACAGATCGCGCCGTATGCCATCAACGCGCAGTTGAAGATTCATGTACGGCGTAAGGGCGGCGAGAATGAGCCTGCCGACTTTGACCGCATCATCGGCATTCTGGCGGAAAGCGACTATCGCGGTTACGTCGCGTTAGAATATGAAGGCGCCGAAGAACCGAAGGAAGCGATCCCGCGCCACATGGAAAAGATGCTGAAAGCACTGGAACGCGTATAAAAATCCACAAGTGGAGTGAGGAAAATGACGAAACGAATCGTTGTCGTTTTATTGCTTATTTTTGCATTTCAAATACAAACGTTCACGAATGAACAGATTGTATTTGGTGAATCAGTTTTCCTCACTCCAAGCCGCATTGAGTTAATCAAAGAGAGGATCGAGAAGAAGCAGGAGCCGCAGTACACGGCATTTCTCTCTTTGAAGAACTTCGTTAGCGAAAACAAAAACCGAAAACCTCATGCACCAAATGAATGGTATGTTCCTGGATATTACAGAGACGCAGAAGGACACGTCAAAGCAAAAGAAGGCTTGCAAGACGACGCCAATACTGCCTATGGCTTCGCGCTCTATTACCAACTCACGGGCGATGAGACCTATTCAGAAGCAGCAGCCCGATTGATCGACGCTTGGACGCAAACGGTCAAAACGATGAGCGATAAAGACGACTCGACGTTATCGTTCAGTTATCACTTCCCTGCTCTGATATTCGCAGCGGATTTGATTAAAACGTCTCCCCGCTGGCCGAAGAAGAACCAAATACAATTCAATGAGTTTGTCCGTAAAAAAGCCTTACCAATGAACACGATGAGCAGAGAAAACAATTGGGGCAATTGGGGATTGGTTCTCGTCATGGCTTCGGCGTCTTACTTAGACGATAAGCCATTGTTTGAGCGGGGAGTAAACCGCTGGAAAGAGTTTATTGAATCACAAATTGCAGAAGACGGTCACCTGCCTCACGAAGTAACCCGTAGCGAAGGCCAACGCGGAATCTGGTATTCGCATTTCTCTCTCATGCCGCAAACCATCGCCGCTGAAATTGCCCGCGTGAACGGCGTTGATCTGTATGAGTATGTTTCACCAAACAATCGAAATCTCAAAAGCGCTTATGCAAAAATTGCCCAATGGACGTTGAAGCCTGAAGAGTTCCCTTACTACAAAGGAAAACCGGGCGATATATTAGGCATCAACTATTATGGCTATTTTGAAATCCTGTTGCCGCATTGGGAAAACAAAAACGCGCGCGAACTGATTGCCACCAATCGCCCTCAAACCGCCCGTCATTGCACACCATTTCAAACGCTAACTCATGGGGATATTTCACCAGAACTTTGAGCCAAATATATTGCAAGACGCGATTGCAAGTTCTTATATATATAGATAGTTGTGGAGTTGCTTTTTGGAGTTTGCTTTGCTTTACTTTATGGGTAGCGGTTTCAATTTTCATTTAAACAATCATCTTAGGGGAGTCATTTGTATGAAAAAGCCGTATGGGTTTACTTTAATTGAATTGCTTATCGTTGTTGCCATTATCGGAATCTTAGCCGCAATCGCTGTCCCGAATTTTCTCAATGCTCAAATGAAAGCCCGAATCAGCCGCGTCCAAGCAGATCAAAAAGCGGTATCAACCGCCTTGGAAATGTATTTTCTCGATCATAACTCGTATGTAGAAGACCATGATTACCCTTCAGACACCTCTCAACGTGGGCTATTTCGTTTAACGCACCCAACGTCCTATATGGCGTCTTTGCCGCTTGATCCATTCCCCTCTAATGCATTTCAAACCAGCGAAGAAAATCCCAATTTCGAATTTGGGTCAGGGAACCCCCAGAACAGCGCTGAATTGCCGAATGTTGCTTATATTATCATTTCACCCGGCCCGAACCTGCAAGAAGAAGTTGATGGCAATGACAGTTTCCCTGTCGGGACAACAATTTTCAGTTTTGACGTGAGTAATGGCTTAACCAGCAGGGGCGATATTGTCCGAATGGGCGGCAACTATAATTCGGGCCGAATCTTCATGGATGGAAAAATGATTGTTGGAAATTAAAATATCTCCAAATGGTCTATGCCCGGTTGCTTTTTTCTTGTCTCAAGTATAATTAGTCGATTAGTCAACTATCTATACAGGAGATTCAAATGCCACTTCAAGCAACCGATTTAGTTTGCGATGTTCTTTCTGAACATAAAGCAGCATGGGACGTATTTGAAAAACACGGAATCTGCGCCGATTGTAAACAATCCCCGCCGCCGGTTCCGATTCAACACTTTGTTGATACCCATTGCGATGGACGTATTGATGAATTTTTAAGTGAACTCAACCAAGCAGTGAGCCTATAACACAAACGGCCCATCAAAATAGATGGGCCGTTTCTTTATTCATGCTTTCGTTTATACACTAATCAATATATTGGCGATGCCATTCTTCCAGCGTCAATAGGTTCCACAAATAAAACCCTTTGTTTTTATGGCGCTGATGTTCGTTCCACAGTGACTCGACGGCTTCCCGCTTAAAATATCCACGCTTTAAAAACCGTTCGCCAAGTAGATAGTCTTTCGCCCAACCGCTAAGCTCGCCCAAAAACCATTCGTGAATCGGAATACCGAATCCCCTCTTAGGCAAGTCGATAATCTCATTGGGAATCAAATCCCGGATCGCTTTTTTGAAAATATATTTTTTGATTCCGTTGTGTAATTTAAGTTCTGCGGGAATTTTCGCCGTTAGTTCTAAAAACTCATGGTCAAGCAATGGAGAGCGGCCCTCCATCGACTGGGACATGGTTGCAATGTCTATTTTCACCATTAAATTTTCTGGTAAGTAGGTATTGAAATCACAGTACAAGGCTTTCTCTATTATGTCGCGGCCTGATTGGGGGCAATCAAAAAACGGCTGCATGGCTTGAACAGGATCAACCAACCCAACCTGCCGCCGAAATTCATCTCCGTAATACCCTAAAAACCGCTTTGAATCAAAGCAAGTCATAAAGGTTAAATAAAAGGGCAATACATTCGGGTCGAATAAACTTTTTCCTGCTTGAATTTTCCGTTTGATATTGGCGGGAAACAAAAACTCCGGCAAGCATTTGATAAATGGCTTCAACATGCCGAGTTGCTTCCGGCGCGCAAGAAATTGATCGAGAACCGAATATCGTTCGTACCCCGCAAAATTTTCATCGCCGCCGTCGCCATTAAGCGCAACGGTTACATGTTGCTTGGTCATTTTTGAAAGAAAGTAAGTCGGCAACGCGGAACTATCGCTGTAGGGTTCTTCATATTGCCGGACAAGAAATTGAAACGTGTCCAACAGGTTGTCCGGTTCGACAATAAATTCATGGTGGTTGGTGTTATACATCTCAGCGCTTTTACGCGCTTGTGGAAGTTCATTGTATTCTTCCACGCTGAAACCAATCGAAAATGTATTAATGGGCTTGCTGCTGTTTCTAGCCGCCAGCGCTGCGATGGCGCTTGAGTCTAATCCGCCAGAAAGAAACACGCCTAAGGGCACGTCGCTAATCAAGCGAAGTCGTACGCACTCATCGAGTTTTTCGACAATCGCACGCGACCATTCCTCTTCACTGCGCTCTTCTTTTTCGGCATAAGACAATTGCCAATAACGATGAGTAGATAGGCTTCCGTTTTCCAATAACAAATAATGGGCGGCAGGCAGTTTTTGAATTCCGCGAAAGCCCGTGTACGGCGTTGGACAATAGCCGTAGTTGAGGTAGTGATGAATTGAAAGTGGGTCAACTTCGCGTGAAACGAAGGGCAACGTCAACAACGCTTTGAGTTCTGACGCGAAGGCAAAGCGCTGACCATCATAATAATATTTCAGCGGCTTTTTACCAACACGGTCGCGGGCAATAAACAAGCGTTGACGCGGGCGGTCCCAAATGGCGAATGCAAACATGCCGCGCAAATCCTGCAAGCAGTCGACGCCCTTCTCCTCATACAAACGCAGAATCACTTCGGTATCTGTGTTGGAATGAAACCGATGACCGCGTTGCTCTAACTCTGCGCGAATAGATTGAAAATTGTATATCTCGCCATTGAAAATCAGGCAGATATCGCCCGATTCATTCGACATGGGCTGGTTGCCCGAGTCAGACAAGTCGATAATCGAAAGCCGCCGATGAGCAAGCCCCACGTAGCCGTCGCGCCAAACGCCCTGATGGTTGGGGCCGCGATGCGCCAGAGATTCAGCCATACGATGCAATTGGCTTTCATCGACGGGTTGATGGTTTGTATGAAGAATGCCGCAGATTCCACACATAATTTGTTTAATAAAAAACCCTCTCTAAGAGGGTTTTGTCTGATTGATCTATGTCCATTTGACAGTCGCTATAATTATTCAATGGAGAAGAATTTCATCCCTTTTTCTACCGCCATTATCTTAAGATCAGTTGTTTTAAGATTTCCCTTTGCACTCGAATTCAGCACGATTAATACATCCGCCGATCCTTGAGACTGCAACCAGTCTAAATCCAAAATATCATGATCGACGCAACGCTCTCCCGCATTTTCCGCATCGACGATCCCATGTAAATCCATGTCCAATTCACGGATCGCAATGTACGACAACTCAGCCATTTCGCCACTGCCGATCAATATAACGCTCTTGCAGCCCTCTTTTTGAAGAGACAGTAACTGATGTTTGACTTTACGGCGTACTAACATCACATATTGATAAGAGTATTGGAGAAACTCGAAGGTCAAACGCGACTTTTCTTTGATTCCGGTTGGCGTAATCAGATATTTCAATCGCCTTCGGTCTAACTGTTTGGTTTTTACATAGCCCTTATAGATGACGCGCTTTAAATACGAATTCACCAAACCGACCGCAACGCCTAACTGGGTCGCAAGGTCTTTCTGGGTTGTGTCGGGGCTATCGTCAATTGCTTTCAGCAACGTGAGGATCATTTGATCGTCACGATCCATCATTGATGAATCTTTATCATTCGTTTCGTTTTTCACAATTTTTGTTTTTTAGAAAAGGAGGAGTAGGCAGGCTTCGCCCCTGTCAGCGGCGCCCGCTAATCAGGAACAATTAAAATTCATAATATGATTTATACGTTATATCTGCTGAAACGTCAAGCGGTTTTCACATAGAAACAATAAGGCCCCCAGCAAAAACACTGGAGGCCTTGTAAATCGTCGCTATTTTATCGAGAGATCAAACAGGCTTGCGGGATAACTGAGCGATGGATCGAGCAAGAATACCTCCAGTTTATCCACCCAAACAATAACCGGGCCTGTTGCGGCGGCGGATGCGGCGACCTGAATAATCGGCGTAACTGGAATTTCGGGGGTTTCGAGTCTTCCCGTCAGAATATTCAACCGTTCAGGGTCTGCCGGGAACATGCAGGTTACGTACATCGGCGCATCGGTGAACGCTTTGGCGCTGGCTGGATTGGTAACCACCAAGGAACCTTCAACATCAAAGGTCGCAAAATCGGCTTTCATGCCGGCAATAAACACCGCAACGTCCGGCTCGCTTGCGCGCACCGTCATTCTCATGTAGACATGCTTCCCGGTCGTTTTAACGGCATTAGCGCCGTACAAGAAGACATAGTTTACTTGTTCACCCGCTTCAGGATCAAACGGGAACACCGTCAACGCAAACCCCTTGCCATCCGCTGAGTCGGGAATAAATGAATCAATGAAATCAATGAGTTGAGTTTGTCCTGGAGGATTTTGTACGATTTCTCCCCAACCGCAAGCGGCCAAATCGGCGCCGTCAAACTCATAGACATAGTCTGGGACTAAATCTTGCGGAACCACTGGCGTTGCTGTTGGAACAACGACGATAGGAGGCGTTGGCGTCGCTGTTGGGACAACGATTGGGGGCGTCGGCGTCGCGGTTGGAACCACTACACCCGGAGTCGGCGTCGGCTGTCCTGGAACGGGAGTCGCAGTCGGTGGAACCGGCGTCGGAGTCGGCTGGTCAGGACCGTCGCTATTTGGCGTTAAATAGAGCGTCTTGCCAGCGCTCTCATTGTCAAACTTATCATAAACCGTCAGCCGAAGTTCATAGGGTACGCCATTGCTGAATTCGTGTTGACGGAAGAACAACGCCGTCCCCAAATCAAATTTATCGCCATTAATGTATAAGTTATACCCGCCGCCATCCGCCACATCCGGGCTGACCGTCGGGTCCCAGAATAAATGTAAGGTTCCATTGCCTGCGAAACCGTAGAAATGTTTGACTTCAGCAGGAGGAGTCAAATTGGCTTCCTTCAACACAACGTCCATCGTTGTTGTCTGCCCTGCGGTAATCACAAACTCATTCTGTTGTTGGTAGTATTTTGCGCCCTTGCCAATGCTTGCGATGTAACGCCCCGGAGGAAGATTGGCAAACGTATACACGCCGCCAAAGTCAGTTTTGACTGCCTGGCCATAGGCGTTTACGTCTACCTCAAATATTTCTAACTGATTTTTATCGAACACGGTACCCGTCAAAACGCCCGTCGGCGCCGCTGATTCATCGCCTACGCTAAGCGTATAAGAACCCGCGCCATTCTCACGCAAACAATAAATATAGTATGTCCCCGGCTGCAAAGTAATATCTCGACTGAACAAGTTGGAATGATAATAGACGCCGTCTGATGACAACCGGTTCAGCGAAGACGCATCAAAGATACGTACGGTAGACCATAGGGCGGTCTCGGTTTGATAGGTCAGTTTATAACTGGCCTCAGTTGTAACCGTCAATTGATACCAGTCAATAGAATCAATTGTTGTGCGGTTATTAAAGCCAAGGCTGCCTTGCATCACTTGATTGATGGCCAATGGCTGCGCCATAGGCGCGAAGTTATTCAGGTCAACATCAGGCGTCGCATTCGGAGTAAACGTAGTGAACAGGTGATATGCGCCGTACCCGTTCTGGCGTATCACGCGAATGTAATTTACACCCGCTTTGACTTGAACATTCTTCAACCGAACCGGGTTGTTGGTGTAATACGAACCAGACGACTCAAATCTCGCCTGTGCGTCGTTTCTTAGAAAATGAACGTCATACCACAGAGTCGCTTCACCCTGGGCGTACACTTCAAGCGTACCGTCAGACGGCGTGATGATTTTGTACCAATCAACAGTATCTGTATTAAAACCGCCCGTATAACCTAAATGCCCTGTTACGCCCTCTTCGGATTGAAGCGAAATCGCTTGATAGTAGTGGTTATTCGCTTCGTAATCTCCCGTCTGATTCGGCGTAAAAGATACATCAAGTTCATAGTCGCCATAACCATTTTCACGTTGAACTTGGACAAGATATGTCCCCGCTATTAAATTGGGGCTGGAAACCGTTTTAATCACTGTCTCGTCTGTGTAATAGAGACCTTCGCGTAAAGTTCTCTTCCAGGTTGAGCCGTGGTATTCAGCCATTTCCACGCTGAACCAAAGCGTCGCTTCCCCATGAAAATCAATCTTGATTGCGCCATCAGAGGGAAGGTCAATCCGGTAAGTATCAGTGGTATCAGTCCAGCGGCTATTGGTATGGCCCAGATGCCCCTGGATGAGCGTGTCTGGCGGAAGTACATCTACGGCCTCATTCCATACGTCGTTTGGTTCCGCATCATGATAAAGCGATGGCGTGACAGCGCTTTCAAAAGTAATGTTACCCTGACCGTTATCACGGGTGATCGCAAGCAGATATCTCCCGGCAAGCATGTTAGGAATCGTCACTTCTTTCGGATCATTTGTGTAATAAGTTCCAATGGTTCCTAGAGAATTCAATCCATTGGGACCATATATTCTTGCGGTAACCCACAAAGTGTCTACTGCCGACATTTTAAACCAAACGGAGCTGTCTTGCGGGATGTCGAACCAGTAGTACGCGGCGGTCGAATCGGCGTTGATGGCGATGCCGGACAAAGTCTGGCCTAATGCGTATGACCCGGCAGGCGCAGAAAACGGTTCTGGTTGGTTTTCAGGATAAAACCTTATATTCACCGTATAGGCGCCATGATTGTTGCGGCGGTATAGATTCAGATAATAGGTTCCCGCTTCAAAGGTTCCCGCGTTGAATTTAGTGCTGGTTGAACCTGTCAGATAGCGTTTTTGGGGCCCATAGATTCCATATCCCAATTCAGGAGACCCATAGTCTTGCGAATATTCAAACTCGACCCTGCTGTATTGAGGAACCTGGAACATATAACAATCACGGTCATCGCGATACTGGTTTCCAAAATACCCCGTATGCCCGCTCATAGACGTCAATAAAAAATCGCCGCTTTGAACAGCCGTGGGGAAAGAACCTGCTTGGCTGAATGAATCATTCGGTTCAGCATCATTCGGCATGGGGTCGGCGGTGAATTTACTCGAAAGCGAATAGGCGCCGTATCCGCCCACATTGTACAGCATGACAAAATATGAACCCGCCGCCAAATTTGAAACTGTGATTGCTTCAGATTGCCCCGCCCCACTATTGGTATCTTCAAGAATAATGTGGGTTCCATTTGTATCCAGCAAATGCAGCGAAAGGTCTAATGAAGCGTCTGGCGCCGCAGTCAGTTCTAACTCGCCATTCTCGGATACTTGAATTTGATAAAAATCAATCTTGTCGGTATTTAAATTGCCGTGAAATCCCAAATTGCCCGCCACATCATCATCTGCGCCAATGGTAAGGGCTTGTGAAGGTATATCATTCGGCTCAACGTCAACGGATTCTACTTGTGAATATCGAAAGCGTGCTTCATATCCTCCGGCGCCGTCGACTAGATGTACAGCACAGTAATATTCACCCGCTTTAAGGTTTGAATAAATCACGCCTTCTGTGACGCCAAGGCCGCCCGCGTTGCCCGCGCTCAATACCGAATATCCATCGCGATCAATCAACTCCGCGCGGACATCTAATTCGGGGTCGGGGACAATCCCGAATGAAAAGTAGCCATTTTCACTAATGCTAACTTTATAAATATCAATCAAATCATAGGGACTGGCTTCGGTTAGACTCCCGGTTTCATTAGAGGGCACAGCCGCTGTTTGAGCGGTTGCGATTGTATTATTTGGTTCTGTTTCCGCATTTGCTGCAAATGGGAGCAAGCATAAGAGCAGTAAGGCAAACAAACAAAAATTTACATTTACCTTCAAATTTGTATACATTTTGGACTCCTCAAGTAAATAAAATATGGATTTTCAATAGAATACTATACAAAATAAACCAGAGATAATCAATAGGTTTCTTTAGTAATTACAGTGACTTAATTTTATTTTACTTGATATGATTACTAAGGTTTTATTCAATTTACTCTAAAAGAAATCCTATGAAAATATAGTACATTATTTTACATATAAAATAATTGCCTCATTTTTTCGCCTAACATTTTGCAAATATTTGATTTATCACTAAAAATATGGTATGAGATATAGAAAGAATAAAAAGATGAATTTTCAAGAACCACTTATTGCGTTACAATTAAGGGTAAGGGATTAAGCAGGGTTTAGAGGCTCAATGCAATCAATTTTTAATGATACCGCACTCTTTGTGAACATGAGCAATTTGTTCAATTACGTGAACCTTGCATTGGGGTTTGCGATTTTGCTGTATTTGCGTCACTTTCTCTCTTACCAACAAATAGCAAGCCGAAGCAGCATCGCGACGTTTGTTCCCATTTTGACCCCAGAACAGTCGTATCTATTCGTGACCGGATTTACTCTCTGGACCGTCGTACTCTTTCTCGAAACGCTGCGTGGTTCTGATTATTTGGTTTTGCCTGGCTCCATACGCTCCTTCACAACATTTTTCCTTCACCTCACCCGCCCGATCCTACTGACCGCATCCGTGATGTACATCGGGCAAGGGCTGATGTTTTTCGCCGCCTTGCCAGTCAAAGAAGGCAAAGAGCCGCCCAATTTAGACCGCATCAATTGGATGCGCCATATCGGCGTTCTCATGCTGGGCGGTTTATGGTTGTCGGTTCTTTTCGCCGGCCCGTCGGGTTTTGATTCGGTAGCACAGTGGATTTGGCTGCAAGGGGCGCTCATTATCTGGCAATGGGGCATTATCTTGCACACGGCAATCATGATGCGCCACAGCATCCACCCCATTAAGCACATGCTGGTCTTATTGATGATCGTCTGGGCCATCAATACGCCCGCTGAAATGGCGTGGTATTCCATTCAAGATTTTGAAGGCCGTCTGCTGCCCTCTCTTCTGACTTTGAGTTCACCGGCCAGCGCTTGGAAAACCGCTGCGGTTACGACCGTCGCGCTGATGCTGTTTCTTTCGATGCTGCTGCGCGCCAATTTCTTATATGTTCAGGAAACATTCCGTCG
Organism: Candidatus Hinthialibacter antarcticus; assembly: GCA_030765645.1. NCBI lineage: Bacteria > Candidatus Hinthialibacterota > Candidatus Hinthialibacteria > Candidatus Hinthialibacterales > Candidatus Hinthialibacteraceae > Candidatus Hinthialibacter > Candidatus Hinthialibacter antarcticus. The sequence continues at coordinate 23,910 of JAVCCE010000037.1, forward strand.
CGCCGCCTCGTTCAAACAAGAAAAAGAAGTCATGATTTCCTTTTTACAACGCATTAGTGAACGCTCTGTTTTACATACGCAAGACGCACAATCGCCAAACGAAGTTTCTGATATTCAAGGCCATGATCTTGAACGCTTGCTGAAACTTACGCTTCAGTTTGGCAAGGAAGTCGGCGCCGCAAAATCCGGCGCCATTTTCGTACGCGACGATCTCAAAGATATGTTGCTCGAACGTACGACCGGGGTGGATAAAGGCAAGTTTCTCACCGCCCATGCGGTTTTTGGGTTGTATCCGCCCCATTTAGATATTGGCAAACTGCCAGAATCGCCTGACCAACAGCAATCATTGATCCATGAAATGGTCAAAGCAGAAAAAGTTTCTCTTGGAAAAGGCTTTGTAGGTCTGGTCGCAAAAAACGGGCGCTCTGTGTTAATTGAGGACGCTCTCGAAGACGAAGAAACGCCAGTCGTCGCCCCTTCGCCTTTCGTGATCCAAACCCAGTTGGCGATCCCGCTGAATGTGCAAAACCGAACAATTGCGGTCTTGTCATTGGTCAACAAAGAGAACGGCGATGAATTTTCATTTGAAGATGAAGCCACCTTGAACGCGCTGGCCGAACAAGCGGCGATTGCGGTAATGAACTTAATCGTGCACGGGCACTTGCGAGAAACCGAACGGCTGGAACGCCAGATTGAATTGGCGAGCGAAGTTCAAAAATGCTTGCTTCCCCACTCTTGCCCAAATACGCCGGGGTATGATTTGGCAGCGACCAGCATCCCCGCTCAAGAAGTCGGCGGCGACTACTTCGACTTTGTAAAATTGGATGAAGAGCATCTACTCATTGTCGTCGCGGACGTTTCAGACAAAGGCATCCCCGGCGCATTGAATATGGCAACGGTCCGAAGCGTGCTCCGTTCGCTATCGTCTTCCAATATGAATGCGCGCGACTTGTTGATCGCCGTCAACCAATTTATTCAACCCGATCTGCCGCGAGGCAACTTCATCAGTATGTTATTGGGGATTTTGCATATCCCCAGCGGTCAAATGGATGTCGCCCGCGCAGGCCATGAGCCGCTAATGGTTCTTAGAAATAAAGAAGAGAATTTTGAATCCTACGCACCGGCAGGGATCGCGCTCGGCCTCGTAAATGGTGATTTGTTCGCATCCAACATCGAATCGGAAACGGTCAACCTCAACCATGACGACATCGCGGTTTTATATACGGACGGCATTACCGAATCAATGAATCACAATTGGGAAGAGTTCAGCCTGCAACGCTTTGAGCAGACTTTGAAACAGTCGCGGGAATGCAATTCACAAGAGATGATCGACGCCGTCAAAGAGAGAATTTCACGCTTCACCGGCGGTACGCCGCAACATGACGACTTAACATTGGTGATCTTAAAGCGCACGGCTTTCTCACCGGATGAAATGGTATTGCAATCACAACCCGACGCGCCAGAAGGCTCGCAACCGACGTCATAGTTGCCTACCGATGCCTTCCAATTCCGTTGATATACGACGAAGCGTTTTCGATAGGTCCGCAAACAAGTCAAGATAGCGTTGATGGGCAAGTTGGCGCTCTTTCAGCGAAGCGTTGGCGCCGAACCCCGCGTCATCCCGTTTATTGACCACACTGAAATACGATCGCGGACAAAGTGAAAGGCCCAATGTGACCGCTTGTTTATGCCTCCGAAAGGCTTGCTGAAACTCTTTCATAAATTCAGCGATCTGCGCTCGGAAGCGCTCATCATTTGGATTCAGGCGTTGCAACTTCTTTTCGCTGCGACGTATGTCTTGCCGCGCATTTCGACATTCTTTGGCAATGGACGCGACTTGCTTCGCGAGCGCGTGGCGTTGCCCGTACAAGGTTGGATGAAGCGCTGATTGGATAAATGATTTATCAATGCGCCTGAAAGCATGACGCTCAATGATGCTCTGTAAAGTTTGATAAGGGCAGTTCTCAATTCGCGCGCCGCGCGACGAAGTGTTGATGACTACGCCGCGCGTTTCCTGAATCAAGTCGCGAAAGCCGTCTAAATAGATTTTATACAATCCATTGGTTTTGATGGTCCCGCCGTCGTTTGAAGCAACGTCCAATAAAGGCTCTGCGTCTCGTTCCGGCTGGTCTAAATCATTTTGCATTGCGCCGTCGGCGTAAAAGCGATTATTGGGGAACCCCAAATCATTGCCGACCAGAACAATGGGGCTGCATCCCATTAAACGGGCGAGATGATAAGCCGCATGGGCGGTCGAGCCTTGTGAAAGCAACTTGCCCAGCGGGCCTAATGTGTCCAACGCTTGAATCAGAGGGTTGGCGCCCGCCGAATCTTGAACGCCCGCATGGTCATAATAATAGGCGCGTCCTTCATATCGCGCGGGGATGCCGCGAGCAATCGCCGGGAACGCGACCAGGCAGGTTGATGGGTCGCTGATTCCTTCAAAGTGTTTTTCATTGAGATCAGTGAAGTCAATGCTGACCACCAAATCCGCATGAATACCATGCTTCAGCATAATACGATGGGCGGTATCCACCGCAATCAAAAGCACGCGATCCTGGATTTCTTTTATCAGCGGCAACGCTTCATCCAAACTCGGCCCCGGCGCAATCACCAGCGCGGTTTCTCCAACGGCTTTTGATAACAAACGGTTGACTGGCGCACCGCGAACAACCGCAGGCAAGTTGGCGATAACATTTGTGAACATGAGGTCCGCATGTTCTTCCCAGGTTTTAAATTTGACGGCCTCCATTTGAAGCGCGAGAGAAAATCCCTCTTGAAACGCCTTCACGTATTGCGGGTAGAGATGGTTTGCAAACGCGGTTGACGCCATTTTAACGCCTTGCGCTTTGATGCGGTCTGCGTGGTCGCCTACAAACAGTTGTTGCGCGGCGTTTTGTGCGGGAAGCCCCGATACAAAGTGAATGCGCGGCGATTGGAGCAAAGCGCTTAAATCGCGTACCTGTAATGCGCTGCGCAATAAGGTCAAATCCGGTTCAATGAGCCAAACGATGGTGTCATCATCAGCAATTTCATACAGCGCTTCGGCGTAATATCCATCGCCGAAACCGAGCAAAACAACGCACGCGCCTTTATGAAACGCCGCGCCGAGCGCTTGCGCCCACTTCATTGCTTCAGCCTGCGGCTGCTGAGGGTCGCTGAGAGAAACCGCGCGGCCGTCTTCCAAACGGACGCCGATTAACAGCGCTCCATTCAACGCTTGCCCTGCGATATATTGCTCCGACGTTGACGGCGTCGCGATCAAAGCGTCAGCCAAGGCGGGATTCCGGCGCCGAACAGCAGCAAGATTCGCTTCCCAAAACGATTGGGCCATATCTATTGTTTCTCCATTGAAACGGCTATGCAATCTTAGCCAAATCTCTTGTCTGATCCAACGCACATCGCTCAACCTTCATCTCAATTCGATGTACGCTACATCCTTGAAAGGTAAGCGCCATGCGGGTATTGGTCATCGACAAAACAGCCGGGCTTGATGCGTCGCATGAACGCCATCAAGCAATGGCGGGCGAAGACGGCGTCGAGTTGCATGTACTCGGCCCCCGCCATTGGGTCGAAAATGGGCGCGATATAATTTGGCGTCCGCCGATTGACGCGCGTTATCAGGCGCATCGAGGCCGCGTCGTCGGCAAGGGGCATTATGCTCGGGTTTGGTATATAAACGGCATGGCGTCAGCGATGCGCCAATCCAAGCCTGACATCATTCAGTTGCTTGAAGAACCCTGGTCGCTCACCGCGCTGCAAACCATGCTATACGCCCCCCTATTTGCGCCTCACGCCAAAATACTTTTTTATACATGGGAGAACATCTACCGCCCCTGGACTTACCCTGCGCGCGCGTCCTGTTTGTATGCAATGATTGACAAGGCCATGCACTCGCGATCTTGCGCAGCGGTTTGCGCAACCGAAGGCGCCCGCCAGGTGCTAGACCAGAAAGGATACGCGAAACCTTTCGCGGTCGTTCCGTATGGCATCCCGCACTATTTTTTTGACGACCAACCAGAACCATCGCCGCGAAAATCATTTACCATTGGCTATGTTGGACGGATGCTGGAAATGAAGGGCGTTGATCTTCTGATTCAAGCAGTGGCTCAAATTCCAGACGCGCAATTACGCCTGGTTGGAACCGGCGATGACTTTGCCTCCATTCAATCGTTATGCAAACAACTGCATGTAGCGGACCGCGTTGAATGGATTGCCGCTTTGACGGAACGAGAGGTTCCAGCCTTTATGAGCGAATTAGATGTCTTGGTTTTGCCGTCCCGTTCAACGCCCGGTTGGATGGAACAACTGGGCCGCGTGTTGATCGAAGCGATGGCGATCGGGACGCCCGTCATCGGCGCTCGTTCCGGCGCGATTCCTGAAGTGATTGGCGATGCGGGCTTGTTGTTTAATGCAGATGATTCAGATGATTTGGCGCTTCAACTTCAATGCGTAAAAGCCAACAAAGATTTAAGAACCGAATGTCGCCGACGGGGCCGCCTTCGGGCGCAGACGCAATTTACCTGGCCTCATTTCGCCAAACAGATGCTCCATTTCTATCGTTCGCTCTCAGCGGAAAGTAAAAGCACCAATGAATAAACACGCTGCGAACCCGGGCGTAGGGCGCCGAATTACGCGCTATGGCGCCATCCTCGCCTTGAGCGGCGCTTTGTGCCATGTGTTGCGGCTGGTTTATACCCTCATGGCCATTAATATTCTTGGTCAGGAACAATTTGGACGCATCGAATACTTTGTTGAGATGGCAGTGATTTTCACGGTACTGCTTGATTTTGGGCTAGAACAAACCCTGACGCGTGAAATCGCCCGGCGCAAAGAACGCCTAAAAACAGAACTCCCCTCGATCATCGGTTATCGCATCGCCGCCACCATCGCCGGCGCATTCGTCATGATTGGATTTTTGGTCGTGATAGCAAAGCCCGAACACAGTCTGGGCATCATCCTTGCAGCGGGCGTTTATTTTTGCGTCGTGTCCATGATTATGGTCGTCAAGGCGATCAGCCGAAGTTTTGAACTCATGGCGGCGGAGGGAATCGCCAACTTTCTCGACAAGTTCGCCCACATCAGCGCAGCGATTGTGTTGCTGCTGGTGTATCCAAACTTGCCGTTATTATTACTATGTTATAGTTTAGGCTCGCTGGTTTCTCTCCTCTTTTTTGCAGTGCTGCTTTACCGCCGCGTACATCTCGAATCGCGCATCGTTTCATTGGGTACGGGTTGGTCATGGCAAAAACTCGCATTCCCGATTGGGCTGTCAGCCGCATGCGTCTTGCTCTTGCATCGCCAAGACACCGCAATGGTGAATTGGATATGCGGCGATGCGGAAACGGGGTTATACCGGGCGCCGTACCGGTTTTTGGAAGGGCTGTTTCTGGTCCCGCAAGTGATCGCCGTGTCAGCCTATCCAGTCTTTTCAAAACTGTTTCACCAAAACCACCCCTTTGAGCAAACCGCCTCGGTCTTAATGCGCGGGCTGCTCATTATGAGTTTGCCGATGGCGATTGGCGGAACCATAATAGGACATGACATCATGCTATGGGCCGCGCCAGAGTTGGGGCGAATGGGCGGCGATGTGTTTGTCGTCCTGGTTTGGTCGCTGCCGTTTATCTATCTGAATTTTTTATTGGGCGCCATTCTCAACGCCACCGACCGCCAGTCGAAAAACTTCAGGGCGAGCGCGATCAGCATGATGAGCAATCTGGTTTTCAACATCCCGTTTATTATTTATTTTGGCGCGATTGGCGCTGCGGTCATGACGGTTATATCGCAAGGGTTATACGCCGTGTTGATGTTATGGCACACGCGCGATTTTCAACTCATACGTGAATTCCACCGCTACGCCGCCATTCTTTTTTCTTGCGTCGTCATGGCGGCTGTGTTGATTTTAACGCCGATGCCCTGGCTGTTGGATATAGCTGTCGGCGGGATGATTTATTTCATCGTCTTACTTCTCAGCAAGGGGCTATCTTCGAATGACCGCCAAAAATTAATGCAAGTGTTGTCTAAATCCGATCAGAAAAACGGCTGAGAAAATTAAACCTCTCAGCCGCGTGTTTGTACTTTCAGATCAGAATCACACAATTAGAATTTTGGGTTGTGTTTGAATAACGCGCAGAGTTTTTTCACGTTTTCTGGATGTCCCAGCGCTTTAGCTTGCAGGGTTTTGGTTCCATTTTTATGCTGCCAATAGTCGACGTCGCTGCCGTCAAAATAGCGCATCTCACCGCCAGCCGCTTCTAAGATGCAAGCGCCGCCCGCGATGTCCCATAAATTGATCGGTTCCATAATGCCTCCGTGCAACGTCCCCCGCGCAACAAACGCCAAGTGGGCGGCGGCGCTGCCGAATGCGAGCGCACGCCCTTCATATTCCGAGTCAAATTTACGGAAAGTAGCGCCAGGTGAAACAATGGTGCTTCCATAGTCCATATCGACGGGATCAGAGACAGTAATCACTTTGTCGTTCAGATAGGCGGGACCGCCTTTGACCGCCCAATAAAATTCGTCGATTGCAGGCAAGTAAACGAACCCGATTTGCGGCCCGTCTTTTGAAACCAATCCCACCGAAATCGCCCATACCGGCAAGTGCAAAACAAACGGTTCGGTTCCATCAATTGGATCAATCGCCCAGATGTAGTCCGCTTCTTCCAAGCGGTCTCTCGCGCTCTCTTCGCCGTACACTCCATGTTCGGGATAGCGCTCATGGATGATGTTTTGCAAAAACGCTTCGACTTCACGGTCCGCAGCGGTGACGTAAGAGCGGTCAGGTTTTCGTTCCGCTGTGACCGTCTGAAAATGCTTCAGCGCAATTTTGCCTGCATCGCGAATCACAGGCGTCATATCAGCAGCAATTTGTTGCAAATCCATTTCAATATCCTCTCTGGTCTATTGCTTACAGCGTACTTCCACTGGCGGGACATTCAATCAGCGCGGCTTCGTATAATGGTTTCAAATCAAAATCAAATGCAAACGCTTTACTGTTCGCCGCCTCGCACCCATTTCCAAACGGGTTCTCCATTGGGTAAAAGGATGACTTTTTCGGGCTGGCTGGAGGGCAATTCAAACGGGCGCGTGAGGTACATCGTGGCTTCGCCCTGAAACGTATAGGTTGAATTAACGCTTTGACCGAGTGGAAGGAACTCGACGCGATCAATGTTCCCATCAGGAAAATACCGCGCCGGAATGTAGCCCGAATAAAACAGAAAAAAGATATCAGGATTTTGCGCGATTCCAGTCACGACCACGCGCTTTTGCGGCAGCCAGTTTTCTTCCCACCAGTTAATCGCATCGCGGTAGCCATATTCCCAATCCGGCGCAGAATAGACGGGATAACGGACAAATAAGTCATATAAATAAATCGCGGGAAACAGAACAAAGACAACACCCCAAATGATCACAAGCGTTCGAACCAATTTTGGGGAAATATGCAAAGAAAAATACTCGCGCCAGCCTTTCAGCGCCAAGAGTCCATTGACTGCCATTAAATGAATCACCGGGACGGCGTAGACGCTCCGCAAGCCGTGCGGGATGCTTTCCCGCGTACAAGCGGCCGCCAGTGGAAAACAGAAAAACCAAACCAACAGAAGCACATCAATTCGATTGCGCCTCCAGATTGCTTGCACAAAACCTGCGACGAGAAGCGGCGCTATATACCAATGCACTTGTCCAAACGCCAGCGTATTGTGGCGCAAATTCGCATCGCCATTGATGAATAAAAACCCCGGGGACAAATGAGACGCGTAGTTTAAGATGAACTCCAACATCAAACTCAACAATGGCTGTCCATCAAAAATGCTGATGTCGCTTAGCCGCGAACCGCTTGCTTCAGGCTGCGAAATTAAGTGCATCGCCATAGGGATCGCACCAATGAAAAAGACGAACACAAAACATAGGGTTGGAACCAAGAGCGCTCTTTTGTCTTTTGCAAATAAAAGTAGAACGAGTAAAAACACAACCACCAGCACAGGCGCCGTTAGACGCGCCGTTGCATAGGTATAAAGCGCCAGAAGCAAGCACAGCGCCGACAAGACCGCGTCAAGCACGGTTGGCTTCTCTTTTTTGAAAAGAAAATACACGGCAAGCGGAACCCACAGCGTAAGCAAAATAGACTGGTTCGCCCAGCGGCTTAATAGCAAACTCCAGGGCGATAGGCAGACAAACGCCGCCGCCCACAGCCCGGCCCTGCTTCCCCACCAACGCCGGGCAATCCAATACCCGATCAAGACAGAAAGCGTCCCCGCCAAACAGGCGGGCAACCGAACACCCGCTTCGGTTAATCCGAAACAATAAATGAAGGGAATCGTTATATATTGGTAAAGCGACGAGGTTGTGCGTTCATGTTCTTTCACAAAGAGCGGCCAGGGCGTGGCGCTCATGTCTTGACCGGTCTTCATCAGGCAATAGGAGGTATATCCCTTGCTGGCTTCATCGCGAAAAAAGCCTGAGGGATTATCGTTCAATCCAATAGAACGCAATCCAAATGCGAATAAAATGAGTAATAGTAAACTGACAACGTGAATATGCGTTTGGAACTTTTTTCCGGTCATTATTGACAAAGTTTGTTCTACGCTCTAAATAAGATTACAGTTGCTTTCCTTCTAAGAGGATATCATGTCGCTCACCTATTCGGGAGCCGTTTCTTCCATTCATTCCCAACGTCGAATTTTTTGGTTAATCGTCGCGGCATTGGCGTTGGTTTTGTCGATTGGTCTCCCCATCGCCGGATTTTATCTGGTTGATAAATTCAGGATGATTCTGTTTCAACAAGTGCGCGTCGATAACGCCGCTCTTTCACACATGTTTGAAAATACCGTCCGCCAGCTCAAAACCCACATCAGCGACCGGGACGAATGGCTGCGCGCTGTCCAAACCAATGTTGAGAATTCATGGGACCAAGAGCGCGGCTATGTCTGCATGATCGATTCAGACCATATTTTACAAGCGGCCCCTGACCTGGAAGCGCCACGAAAAATTGACCTCGAAGAAGTTTTTATTATTCCTATTCACAACGACGGAACCAGTTTCTTGCAAGAGCGCACCATCTCGATTGCGGAACTTTTAGATTCGAATACCATCCATACCGCCGCAGGACGCATTGAAACATGGAACGGTCAAATGGCCGACATGCGTATGATTAAAATTGACGGCGAGCGCTGGTTGATCGGCGTTCATCAATACGAACAAGCCGTCCAGACCCGCCTTAAAGAGCTCATTCCTTTCATTGTTGTGATCGGCGTTATTTTATTTGCTTCTATCGTCTTCCCTTTTGGATTTTTCACGGCGTGGTTAATTCACAACCACGAGACAGAGCGGGAACAACATGTTCAGCACATCGAACAGCACTCCATCGAGTTGCAAGCTATGCAAGATCAAAAAAACCGCTTATACGCTCGAATTTCTCACGACCTTCGCGCACCGCTGAATAGCGTTGTTGGCGCCAGCGAACTGGTTGCGGAGGGCACCTACGGCGCCGTCAATGAGAAACAAAAGAAAGCAATGGCGATCATCGACCGCAATGTTTCGTCGTTATTGAAAATGATTGACGGGATTTTGGAATTGGCCCGACTGGAAAGCGGATTATTTAAACTCGATGTCAAACCGCTGCAAATTACGGAACTGCTTAGCGACCTGACCGAAAATTTGCGCCCGTTAGCGGAACGCAAATCGCTTGAACTTATTTGTTCGACAAACGGCGCCTTTCCCGCAATCAATACCGATAAAGAGAAACTCTACCTCATCCTGCAGAACCTGATTAGCAATGCAATTCAATTCACTGAAACCGGTTCCATCAAAGTGTCGGTCGAATTGAAATCAAACGATGAGTTCACCCTCTCCGTCCAGGATACGGGCTTGGGTATATCTCCAGAAGATCAAAAAAACATATTCCAGGAATTCTCGCGCAGCGCTGCGGCGTCATCCCATAGCCGCGGTTTTGGACTAGGGTTGGCGATCACAAAAGAATTGGCGCAAGCGTTAAACGGCAGGTTAGAATTGGATTCGCAATTGGGTGAAGGCGCGACTTTCCGTTTGGTCCTCCCCAGAGAATTTACGAAATAAAACGCATTTACGCTTACTGGCATTACCCATCACTCATGCTAGACTGTTGTGCAATCAAATTACTCACTCGAGAGGGACAGCATGTCAGCCGATCAAAAACAAGCATTTTATAATCAAGGATTAGAGTATTACAGCCAACAAAAATACGACGAAGCCATTGAAGAATACAAAAAAGCCATCGAAGTAGACCCCCAAGATGGAGAACTCTACCTGGCGGTTTCGATGACCTATGACCGTAAGGCCGAACTAGACAATGCGTTGGAATATGCCCGCAAAGCCGTCGATTTCATGCCGCGCGAGCCGCTTGCATATACAAACTTATCGCGCATTTTTCAGAAGAAAGGCATGATTCCCGAAGCCGAAGATGCAATGGCGATTTCAAAACAAATCGCCTCTGGAATGATGTAAACCAAAGTTAGAGCAGAAATGAAAAAGGGGCTTTGCTTAGCCCCTTTTTTTTTGAATCATTCTTATAGTTTTTAGATGAAATTGATGAGCGACTGCTGAACAATTCGGCCCGCTGCTTGCAGAGATGCATCAAACGCATTTTGCGACAACGTCAAATCCGTAATCAATTCCGCCAGGTCGGCGTCTTCAATTTGCGAGAGTTCTTCCCGCATAAAATCTTCCGTTATTTGCAAACGCGCATTGGCATTTTCAAGACGATTGATCCGGGCGCCAAGCGTCGTACGCTGGCTCAAAATGGCTTCCAGGTCGATGTCGATGTCTTCCAATGCTTGGGTGATGCCTTCGGTATTGTCAGCGCGCAATGCGAGTTCGAGCTTTTCCAAAGTCAGAAACACATTGTGTTCTTCTTCTTCGTTAATGACTCCCACCGAATCAACGCCTAAGATGCTGGCGGTGTTCTGCTGGCTGATATAAGGCACCGCAGGATCAACCGCGCCCTCGGTCACGACGGTGTATCCATCTATGCCGAGAAGACGCGTGAACTGACGGGTGGGGTCGGTTTCCGTGGTGTCATTCGCCGGATCAATCACGATATTATGCGCGTCGTTATTGCCCAAAACATTGATGACGCCGCCAACGAGGTTTGCAGTAATCAAGCCGCCTCCGGGGCCTGGCTTTCCATCGGCCTCATCAATTCGGCGAACGATATCGTCTAACGTATCGTTTGGATCGACGGCGATTGAATACGTTTCCAATGTCGCGCCAGCCCCATCCCGAACTTCGATCTTAAATTCCCCGGCGTTCGCGTCCGGCGCCACGTCAGACACGAAGTCGGTTCCAGCAAAACCCGGATCAGACCGTAAGCGCATTGGCCCGGGCGGATCAAACAACCCCAAATCGCGGGCGATGGTTCCGTCATTCAAATCAACGATGCTCAGTATTTCATTTGAACCAGTCAGCGAGGTGACGGTAATCCCGGTTCTAGAAGGATTAATTTCGGCGATAACGCCTACTTTCGCATCGTTGAATGCGTCTAAAACATCTTGAATGGTTTCAGCGTCCCGCAAGTCAATCGTGTCGCTGCGCCCATCGTTATGAATTGAGATCAGGCCTTCGTTCGTGTTACGCGGCTGCCCTGCCGGCGGCGGAACCGGTTGGCGTATGCCGAGGCTGCCGGTGATCGGGTCAATCAAAGCGCCCGGCAAGTCTGCGAGTAATGTTTCGGTGGTAATGGGTTCCGTTCGCGTGGTTGAAATGTCGCCCGTGATTGCATCAACGGCCACGCGGGTCGTGACATCGCGTCCAAATAACGCGCGGACGTTTTCAACTTTGAAAACATCGGTGCTGCCCACAGCGGTAAACCCGATGCCCGTTTGGTCTTCGTTGATAAAGGCGGTTGCGCGCCCTTTTAACTCAGGATTGTTGTTAATCAGTTCCAACAAATCTTCGAGAGTCGAACCGGGCACGTCGTCCCCGTTCCCTAAGGTGCCGTCAAAATCGAGACCTTGCGTCAATGCGCGAAGATCAATGTCAATGACGTCATCATCAATCGTAATACGTATCGCTTCGAGATCATTGATAAATTCAGGCGTATCGGCGTCAACAAACACTTCTTCGCCGTTCTCGTCTACATTGGTTAGCGAGAGGTTGTCGCCGAATGGGTTCGCGGGGTTCGTTGAGGGGCCGCTGTTGGATACGGCAAATAGAAACGAGCTGTTCTCAACTCGAACGATGCCGCGCGCAGGCGTTGGATCCAGCGTCGAATCCGTCAATGGATTGTTTGCCGGATACCCCAGCGCCAAAGAGCGTCCGTTTTCGACGCGCCGATGCAAGCCCAGCGCCCCCAATAGATTCAGGCCTTGCGGCGGGTCTGGCTCAAAACCGACTGAATGAACGCCGTCTTGTAAATCAAGCGCATCCGAACGGTTCGACTGAATGACAAGTTGGTTGCGGTCATTAATCGTCGCGGTGACGTCTTTCACTTTGGCATTGATGCGGTCTCGAACGTCGGTCAACGAATCGACTGTAATATCAACTTTAATTTCGACGCCGTGTACAGTGAAACTGGCAAGATTATTGGGGCTGGAGCCAGGATAGTTATCGGGGTTCGGCGAGGGGCTTACCTGAGCGCCCGGCGTCTTGTCCGGCACAATCGGCAAGTTGGGAAAATCAGGATGCGCTAAGGCGATCTGTTCAATTAAAGGGCGATCAATGTCTTCAATTGAAGTGGAACCCGTGATTGTGTTGGGAGAATGAATAAAGGTATCAAGCCCCGTCAGATTTGAAGCGAGCGTTTGCGCTTCGCTGATCGAAACGGCGCGTTGAAAGTCGTCGCCCTGAAATATGATGGCGCCGTCTTTATTAATAAAACTTTGTTCGCGCGTTTGACTGCCGCCAAAAATGTATTGCCCGTTATAATTTGCGTTGGCCAAGTCAAAGACTTCGCCGCGTAATACTTTTATTTGTTCTGCGATTGCCAAACGGGCTCCTGAATCAAAGTCGCTGGCGCCTTGTACGGTAAGAGTGCGAATTTGTTGCAACACATCCGTTACGCTGCTGAGCGTTGTCTCTGTTAATTCCAAATTGCTTTGCGCTCCTTCAACATTGCGGGTATAACTGCGGCCGCGTTGAATTGATGCGCGCAATCCTAAATCAGTTGGAAAATCAACCGGGTCATCGGCGGCGCGGTTGATGCGGCGACCCGTTGATAGTTTTTCTTGCAGGAGCGCAACTTGCGCCATGTTGTTCTGCAAGTTATACAACGTCCGGTCATTGAGCATATTGAGCGTAACTCTCATGCCGAAATCTCCAATTTACTGTCCAATTTGGTTAATCACGATGCTAATCATTTCGTCGACGGCTTGAATGATTTTCGCCGAAGCCTGAAACGCCTGCTGATATCGAATGATGTTGACCGATTCTTCATCAAGCGATACGCCGGATTTCTGTTCTTGAAAATTCACGAGTTCACGAAGTATTGCATCATTGGTTTTAAAGAATTGATTGGCGCGACTGCTTTCGATTCCCAGCGTTGAAATGGATGAACGGTAGAATTCACTCAGCGTTCGTCCATTCAGTACGCGATTACTTTCAAGTTGGGCCATCAGCGCAGCGCCTTGGTTGTCGCCCGGCAGGCCGCTTTTTGAAGTGGCTAATAGATCGTTATCTTCTATGATTTCACTGTTCATTCGCATACTTCGCGCATCGCTGCCCTGGAACAATCCGTTAATTCCCGCAGCGGCGAGGAAGAAACTGTCGTCATTCGTGAAGGTAATTCTCTCATTGTCTGAAGTTGATATTGTCAACTGGCGGCCATCGACGATCTCCGCGCGGACCAACGCGCCAATGTTGTCGCCAAGCGCCACAGGAAATTCCGCGCCCTGGATTGGATTATCGCCGGTTGGGTCTAATACTGCCCCCGCCGTGAATCCCAACGCAGACAAGATGGAACTATCGTCGCTGCGAAACGTGAATTCAAAATCGCCCAGCGATTCAATCTTTAAAATATCCCGCGAATCATCTTTGGGGTCGCGTTCAATCGAAGCCAAAATCGGCACATTCGAGCCGCCGGTCGCCTGATTGATTTGGTCAACGATTCCCTGCAATGTGAGGACGCCGCCGACCGTCGATGGATCAGCCGCGATGGGGACTTCAACAATGTGCGTCACCGTGCCCGAGTCATTCGCGACGACGATTTCAAAACTGCCTTCGCTAAAGGGTTGCCCGCCAATTTGCCCAAAGCCGTTAATATCTTGAAGTCCCAGCCCTTTGATCAATCCCGTCTGGTCATTTTGAATAAAGAATTGACGGTTATTGCTGGATGAAATGATTAATTCATTATTCGCATTCACCGAGGCGGACAAATTCGGGTCCGCCGCTTCGATTTCAGCGATAACGTCGTCGATGGTTTCAACGGTCCCCGCCTGTATGGTGATTGTCGAAATCGTCGGGATATTGTTATTGTCTAAAACGACCAACTCAAAACTTCCCCCACGAACGACAGATGGAGGCGGCCCGGGAAACGCGGGTGAGAACGCAGGCGTTCCTCCGCCGAGAAACGATGTGTCCGAACGTCCAAAAAATCGCCCGACTGCACGCTCCGTCACTCCGCCTGCAAGCGGGATGGTGGGGTCAGTAATCGGGTAATCAAATGCTTTCATAATCCCCGATGTATCGTTGCGAATCGAAAACGATTCGCTCTCATTGATTGCAGAGAGTTGCAATACAGAAATGCCGGGATTCGCCTTGCTTGGCACCACAACCGCGCGCACCGTTTGATTGCTGGCATTCTGAATTGCGTTCGCGAATTGGTTTAAAGTCATCGTGTCATCGAAGGTGACAGTGACCGGGTCGATATCCGGCGTTGTCGGGTCTGCGTCCACTAAGCCGCCGCCTGTGTTGCGAACGTCAATCTCCAGGGTGTAGACGCCGGGCGTTTCTGAGATCGGCGTTCCAGCCACTGACGCCAAGGCGCCGATTGCCGTCCCTGCTGTAAGTTCCGCCGCAGTCGCCCCAATCGTTGCAGTGGTGCGTTCAACAAATACGGGGTCAAACGTCAACGCCGAACGGACGCTACTGACAATGCCGTCGCTGCGATCAATACGTTCCGCAATCTCAAACAAGGTATCATCCATGTTAACTTGCACGTCGTATGTATCACGGGTTTGATTGTCTTCATCCGCTACGCGAACAGTAAATGAACCGTTCTGCACTCCAAACGGATAGTCGCCAAGAGGAGCGTCACTCTGCAAGCGTGGGTTATTAAACACTTCGCCTAAAGTCTGTACGGTATCGGGGGCTGTTGAACCACTTGGCATCACGAAGTGACTATCAATTTCGATATACCCATCCAAACCAGTGGATGCGCTATGAATTTTATTGACTTCATAAATGACGCCGCGCGACAGAGTATCAATTTCATCACTAAAGAACGGAACAATTTCATCACGCGCTTGCAACACTGCGCCCAACTCTCCGCCGCGAATCAATTCATCTTTTACGTCTAAACCTGTCTCATCAATTCGTAAACGGAAAATTTCCAAATCATCCGGCGATTCGGTTGACTCTTTCAGAATTTCACGGCTGCTTACGCCGTCAACAATACGCTCGCCCGCCAAATTCACGTCAATCGCGCCGTTTGATTGTTCTTCAGTAGTGATTGGGATAATTTCTGACAACTGCGAGAGCAACAAATCGCGCTGGTCGCGCAAATCATTCGCGTTTACCGTGCCGCCGACTTCCGACACGGCGATTCTGCGATTCAAACCGGCGATCTCATTGGTCATCCGGTTCACTTCATCAACTAGGCGCGAAGCCTGACCATTCAGGTCCGTTCGCAAAGTGCGTAGTTGATCGCCGACCAGATTAAAGGTTTGCGCAAGCGACAGCCCGCTCTCGATAGCCGCCGAACGAACTTCCGGCGCTTCGGGATTCAACGAAAGATCATTCATCGACCGAAAGAAGCGCGAAAGCAGATTATTCAAACCGCTGCTTGAAGAGTTATCCAACGTGTCCGAAATTGGGGCCAGCGGATCATTGATTATGGTTTCAATTTGAACGTAGATGCTATCAAGTTGTTCATTAAATTTGGTATCGCTGCGAGATTCCCGAATCTGCGATTCAATAAAGCGGTCTCTCAGGCGCTCAACGGAGATAATTTCGACGCCTTGCCCGTAGGCGCCGCTTGTCGTCACCAATGGGGTGGTTGCCTGCTGATCTATGCGCTGACGGGTATAGCCTTCCGTATTCGCATTGGCAATATTCTGACCAGTGATGTTGATCCCCGCCTGAGCAGCGCTAACGCCTCTTACGCCTAAATTAAGGATCCCATACAAGGAAACCATCGCTTCGCCTCATCGATCCAGCACTATTTTTCCAGGATCGGCAAAATTTTCCGGGAAAAGCCTCATTATCACCCAGATTCCTCTATATTGTGCAATCACCGTGCCGAAGACGCAGAGTCTTGAGTCATTGTGTGATTTTCTGAATCCGTGTTAAATCCAAAAGCACATTTTATATTGCTACCCTCAAAGTAAAACGATCAATCAACAAAGGATTCCCTCCTTATGGATTTAAGTTTTTGGCTCTTGGCCGCGTCAGGCGTCATTTTAATTGGAATCGCAAAAGCCGGGTTTGGCGGTGGAGTCGGAATTGCAGCGGTTCCTCTGTTTATTTATGCCGTTGGTGATAGTAAGGCGGCTGTTGGGATGATGCTTCCTATTTTGTGCGCCTGCGATCTTTTTTCACTGATTCACTACCGCAAAACCTTTGATATCAAAAACTTAATACACCTTTTGCCCGGCGTTGTCATAGGAATCACCTTGGCAAGTTTCTTTATTGGACGTTTTTCAAATGAGCAAATGAAATTTGGCATCGGCGTCATTTCGATTTTATTTGTCGTCTACCAATTAGGCAAAGCCTGGATTATGAAAGAGTTAACCGACTATAAACCCAAAGCATGGCACGGCTGGCTCTTCGGAGCGGGCGTCGGTCTCACGTCAACCTTTGCACACGCAGCCGGTCCTGTCGCCACCATGTATCTTTTCCCTCAAAACCTTGGACGCCAACTGTATGTTGGAACAACCGTGGTTCTATTCACCATCGTGAACGCGTTAAAACTGGTTCCATTTGCCATTATGGGCTTGATTAGCCTGGATGGACTGTCTACAAGCGCAATGCTGTTGCCCATTGTCCCCATCGGAACGCTTTTGGGCGTCTGGATGAACAAGCACATGAACGAAACCGCTTTTAATTCAGTGATATACGTCGTGCTATTTCTTGTAGGACTTCAATACACGACCGGCTTCAATTTTGTCGGCAAACTGTTGGGAGTGTAATCAAATGCCATTGTTTGACAGTCACCTTCATTTGAACTCGCCCCAATTTGACGGGCGCGTCGATGAAACCTGGGCCGAAGCGCAACAAGCGGACGTAACTCGCGCCGTTGTCATTGGTTATGATCTGGAAACCAGCAAAAAAGCCATTGAAATCGCAGAACAGCACAAATATTTATATGCAGCGGTTGGCGTATCGCCGCACGATATCTGCAAAACTCCAAAAGGCTACATTGATCAGATTCGCGACTTCGCCGCACATGAAAAAGTAGTCGCAATTGGTGAAGCCGGGTTAGAATATCATTACCCTGTTGGACCAAAAGAAGAGCAAATTGAAGGGTTTAAACAACAAATCCAATTGGCCAACGAACTGAATAAGCCAATTGTCATTCATCTGAGGGATGCGGACGACGATTTCATCCAGATCATGAATGAAGAGCCGCCGAATTCAGCAATTTTGCATTGTTTCACAGCAACCATGCGATTGATGGAAGCAGCGGTGGATAAAGGCTATTTTGTTTCATTTTCAGGGATTGTGACGTTCAAAAAGGCGGTAGAAATCCAACAAGCGGCGGCGGCGGTTCCAAATGAGAGCCTCCTGATTGAAACGGACGCTCCCTACCTGGCGCCAACCCCTCACCGGGGAAAGCAATGCGAACCCAAAATGGTTATTCATACAGCCGAAAAAATTGCGCAACTACGCCACAAGACGCTTGAAGACATATCAGAATTAACCTACCAAAACGCCTGCAAAGTTTTCTGTCTTTAATATCTAAATAAAGGTTCATCCGGTAAGTGAGTACTTACCTTGATGGATGGCCATTTTTTTGATTCAGAAACGGGCTCCGGCATATCAAAAATTGACAAACCAATCAAGCATAGGTGCAACTCTGGGAGCGCCTGTGCATAAGGGCTTGAAAGCCCGCACTGAAGCGAGCAGAGTTGTACCCATGCCTGA
>JAVCCE010000038.1 GCA_030765645.1 Candidatus Hinthialibacter antarcticus
AGACGGGAAAACAAAAATGTCCATTATCAGCGCCGTCATGGCCAAAATCGTCACAATTCTCAACGCTCGAATTCAAGAATCTTTACAAAAAAATCAACTCCTCGTTCAACAGAGTTGATGACACGAAACGAATGGGTTTTTGTCTTGCATTACCTTTTACCCGACATTCTTACTCTGTCACACTACTCGCGATCATCTCATAAAACCACTTTCTAAGTCTACTTAAATAAATAGATTTGGATAAAAGAATCTATTTTTTTAACCGCATACACCATTTTGCATTTTCGCCGCAGAAGCAATATTGCCGCATTGACATGCGCCATATAACCCAATACGTGACCCAACAGGGTATCATGCCCCACATATCCAGCCGGATACCAAAGTGCATAACCACTTATTTTTCAGCAAGTAAAGAATATAATTGCTAAACTATCCTTTCAAATTAAATCGAATGTGTTCATGCCGTGTTATCATCAATCCATAGCTAAATGGGAATAAATCAACAGTTTTCATCGGTTTTATCTTTAACGATAAAGAATGATAGAAGCGTAAAAAAATTTAATCCACTCGACTTAGATATTTTTTCTCCTATATCTCTATTCCGGTACGTCACTTGCACTAAGAGATATTATTGTAACTTTGCAATCACACACTTAATTAAGGAGTCAACACAATGAAATACGGCATCTGGGGTCAGGTTTTACTCGCAAGCGTCTTGCTTGTAATTCCGACAATGACAGTTTGCAGCCAAGATGGGTTTGTCGCTTCGATCGAAAGCGTCGCAATCAACGGCAATATGCAAGCAGAAGTTACTTTTTTGATGGTAGACGCAGCGGGCCAACCACTCAGCCCGACAGGCGTTAGCGGAATTGAAAACGGCGGCGACATCTCGGTGCGCGGCGTTATCATGGCGTACCTCAGCCCCGAAACGGGTTACATGAGTTATTCGACCTCCACCGCGACCGCACCGGAAGATTCTCCAAACGCTGGCGCCGAAGCAGAGCAAGCCGGCTATGATGGAGGCGGCGTCTGGTCCGTTCTCGGCGGCGGACGTTTTCTGTATACATTCGGTACTGTTTTGCCGACTGATTACAGTACAACCGTGACCCATACCGTCAGCGCTCAATTAGAGCGTACATTTGACGGCATGCGCTATGTCGCAAACCCTGTCCATCACTTTGTGCCCGATGGTCGCGATGTGACCGAACTCTATCGCGTTTCAACCACCGAATCGTGCAACAAATGCCACACCAGCATCGGTATACACGGCGGCGCTCGCAAAGATTATACGCTTTGCTTAATGTGCCACACCGACCAATCGGTTGACCCGGACACTGGCAACAGCGTTGAAATGGGCGAAATGATCCATAAAATTCACATGGGCCACAATCTCCCCAGCGTCCAAGCGGGCGAGCCCTATCAGATCATTGGCTACCGCCAATCCGTCCATGACTACTCGCATGTTGGCTACCCACAAGAAGTGAACAACTGCGCCTCCTGCCACAATGGCCCGGAAGGCGATGTTTATATGACCAAGCCCAATCGTCAATCGTGCGGCGCATGCCACGATGACGTTGATTTTGCAGCGGGCGTAGAACACATCGTCCAAACGGATGACACCATGTGCGCCGCCTGCCACAGCGCAGACAGCATTACATCGAACCACATGCCGACGCATCTTTCACCTGTATTAAAAGGCTTGAATGCGGAAATTCTTGAAGTTCGCAATGCGGCGCCAGGCCAAGCGCCCAGCGCATTAATTAAGGTATCAGAAGACGACGGAACCATCATCGCCCCAGCGGATTTAGGGCGTTTGTACATCGTGTTCGCCGGACCAACCAGCGAATATATGTCCTACACTGAAGAAAACGTCATCAGCAACACCACCAACACGGTTGCAGAAGGCGATGCGTTGCTCTACACCTTTAGCAACGTCATCCCCGCCGATGCGCAAGGCAGTTACGCCTTTGCCATTGAAACCCGCCGTTCGGTTGAAGTGAATGAAGGTTCTTACAATGAAAGCGCCGTGAATCCGGTCTTTACCGTTGCGATCACTGACGACCAACCGGTAGAACGCCGCACCGTCGTCACAGACGCCAAGTGCAATACCTGCCACGACTCATTAAAGTTCCATGGCAACCTGCGCATTTCGATGGATTACTGCGTCATGTGCCATAACCCCAACAAGAGCGACATCGGTCGTCGCGCCGAGGGCGTTGGCGGCGGCGAATCGGTCAGTTTCTCACGCTTGATTCACAAAATCCACCGTGGTCATAATTTGACGCAAGACTATACCGTGTATGGTTATGGCAATACGGCTCATAACTATAACGAGATTCTCTTCCCGGGTCTGAATCAAGAGTGCACCGTCTGCCACGTCGAACAACCCGCGTTGCCGTTGGGCGACAATGTTGCAGCCATCAACTTCGAAGACAAAGACGGCGTCCAGGTCAACATGGCCCCGACATCAGCGGTTTGCTTGTCCTGCCACGATACGGATGATGCGGCCTCTCATGCGGCGACGTTTGTTTCAGACAATGGCGAGTCCTGCGACTTGTGCCACGGTCCTGGCGCTTCGGCTGACATTGCGAAGTCCCACGCCTTCAACACATTCTTGAATGTGGAAACCACCACGGGCGGGACCCGCGTTCCGTTCTGGCAGCAATACTAAACGAGAACAGACATTCAGGCAAACAATTGGGAGCGGCGAATTCGCCGCTCCCTTTTTGTATTCGATGAAACCTATTTTCGCGCACCGTTTTGGCAAACGCTTTAAGGCTTTGGCGCCTCTCTGTGAGCGCCTGTGCATAAGGGCATAAAAGCCCGCACCGAAGCGAAGAGAGAGGCGCCAAGGCCTTATTCGGAACATCGCATAATCAGCAGAGAGGAACGATTTTACTCGCGGGACAACAGAATCCCTGCAAAACTTTATTCCAGTTCAATCAGAATATTTAGCAAGAGCGTCGATTGGACCAGCGCATCGTTCAAGGCTTGATAATAGGCGGGAGATTCTTTCGCTTCGGCAGGAAACACGCCCAGGCGGTTCACTTTCTTACGCCAGTCGAGAAGCGATGTGTTGTATTCGGTTTTACGGTCTTGCGGTAGTTTATTTGTGGTTTCATCGACAACGCCAATCACATCGCCAATCACTTTAAACGCAACCTGGGCTACGTATTTATCCGGCTGGGTCATCGTCTGCTTTGCGTCTTCACATCGTTGGATCGCGAGTTTTAAGCGTTTTTTCTCTTCCGGCTTTAAAAGAGGAGGATCGCCGCATCCCGTCAATGCGAATACAGCGACAAACGAAGAGATGAAATTTCGTCTAGTGACGACAGATAAATTCATTAGACGTTCTTGTTCTGTTGATTCAGCAACCAAACATAAAACACCGCCCGGCCCCATAAACCCGCGATTTCACCATGCCCCATGTCGGGGAAAATGGTGTACTTCAAATTGGGATTCACTGGTTCCAGCGCGTAAATCATATCATAGGCGCGACCAACGGGAACAATATCATCTTTGGCGCCGTGAACAATTAAAATCGGTTTGTTGCGAAGCCTTACCCGCGCCTTTTGAGGGTCGCCCGCGCCGCAGAATGGAGCAACCGCCGCAAAGCGGTTGGGGAAATCGCTTGCGAAATTCCAGGTCCCGTGCCCGCCCATACTGATGCCGGTCAGATACACGCGTGTTTTGTCGACGGGGTACAACCCCATAATTTTACTGAGAAAGCGATTGAGTTCGCGGCTGTTCCATCCTGAATCTGCCGGGCACAACGGCGCAACATAAAGGAAATTGGAGTCATCTCTGCGCAATAAAAATTCAAGCGCGGGCGAATTATACAAAGGCGAGAGGTCGTCGCCTTTGGCCCCGGCGCCATGCAACATCAAGAGGAGTGGATATTTTTTCCCTTCTTCTTCGCCAAACCCACGCGGAAGAAAGCAAATGTATTTGAACCCGGCGCGGCCTTGAACGACTTTACTCGCATTTTCATATTGCTTGTCGCCGACATCGAGTTGCACGACCTCTGACCAATCAAGTTCGCGTGAGGTATCAATTAATTTTTCGCGCTCCCTCTTGTGTTGTTCAGCAGGCGTATAGGGTTCCACAACCAGTTCATTTTCGCCAAGCGGTTGGTTCATTCGTTGTAATTTCTGGTATGCGATGGAACCCGCGCCAATGATGACGCCAATTAAAAAAAGATTGATAATCGCTTTCTTCAATCAAACTCTCCTCAATCTCCGTTCGGGATGGGGCAGTAGAAATCTAAAAACGGGCCGCCGCGATCTCCGACTCTCACTATATCGCCATCGCTGTGCAATCCATTGGTTGGGTTATAAAGAAAAACGGGTTGACCGTGAATACAACCAGTATAGCGTCCTGTGAACCCATTGGTCGCATCCGGCCCCCAGCTGTTGATACGCCAGACATGCCCCCAGGCGTCGGGATCGACCAAGCCATTTTTGGGATCGAACGAATCGACGAAATCATACGCCCAGCCCCACTTTTCATAGTCGAACGAATTGGCCCGCGTTGAGAACGGGTCTTCGGGAATTTCCCCCAAATAGGAAACCGGCGTGGTCATCCGGTAGTAGCGAATTTGGTTGGGGTGGCGGTCGTCGATTCCCCCGACGCGGTTTTGCGTCCAGGGCGGGTAGGCGTTATTGTCGATCTGATACATTTCTAATGCGATGCCGATGGAGCGCATCTCGGTATGAGATTTCGCCACTTTGGCTTTGGTTTGCGCGTTTTGATAGTTGGGCAGGGCTATCGCGGCCAGAATCGAAATGATGGCAACGACGATCAATAGTTCTGTGAGCGTAAACGCCGTACGTAACGATGCGCTTCCCGCAGCCATCAACTTCCCTCCGCGACAACAGAGTTCACAAATCACAAGAATGAATGAATAAGTAGTATGAACGGCTGCAGGCGTCAATCATAGAATTAAAATGGTTCATCCGGTAATTGATTGCTTTATCACAAATTGAATTGCGTTTTTTGACGCTTTTTCGTGAATTCTTGATCTTTCGCTGTATCAGGCATGGGTACAACTCTGCTCGCTTCAGTGCGGGCTTTCAAGCCCTTATGCACA
>JAVCCE010000039.1 GCA_030765645.1 Candidatus Hinthialibacter antarcticus
ACTCGTTTGTGGAATTATGGAGCATAGACCAAACGGATTTCAAATCGATTACAAGCAATGGAGCACCTAGTTCCTAAATTTTGAGACACTTACAACACTTCTTCTTTCAAACGTTGGGACAGTAGTGTTTTTAACTGTTAAAACAGTCGGAATTTTAGTTAGACCATCTGCGACGTTATTAGATTGATCATGCCACTTAAGAGGCATAAAAACTTGATTGCTGTTTTGCCATGGCACAAGAGACGAGAAACTATACATGTCTTCATGTGACAGCGCAGTACAAATAACATAAGGCAATTTTGAATAAATTGCAAATGCGATAATTCCACCTGATTGATATTGAAAATAAAAATCACTATTTTGTAAAAGCAAAATATCTCCAAGAAAGGAATTTGAAAAATCTTTTGAGAAAGAACAGGCTAAATTGTTTTCTTTAGCAACTTTACGGAAATATTTACACCCATTAAAGTCTGAAATCATTAGCACTGAATGGTCTGGGAAGTATTTATTTAATTCAACAACTGTTTCTATAAATTCAGAATCTTTGGTGTTTCTATCTTCTCGTCGTATTGTACAGTATCGACAATGAAATGTTATGTATGGTTTAGATGGACATGATTTCAGCAATTCAGGTTCTAAATTATTTTTGTTTATAAGAAATCTGTCTATATTTGTTGACTTACTTTTTTCAAAAAGATGGTTCATTAAATTAAAGCATAATGGATAAATTGGCTCTTTTGCAAGTATCTTTTTCAAAAATACAAAATAATCATTATTTTCTTTACTAGTCATTTGAATGAACACATCATTCCACTTACAAAGTTTTACTCTTGATACTGATTCAGGCAAATAAGCTTTTGCAATATTCAACTGATCTTTTAAAAAAGTTTCTTTTTCATCAGTATTTAAAGGACGTCCCTCGACATCTCGATATGAGGCAGAATCAACAATAAAGAAATTAACATAGACTTCATGAGACAAGAAATACCGTCCCAACATTACAACTTTAAAATATTCACCATATGCGGGAGGAGAAGTTGAATTATCAAATACGACTGAAACCCTATCGATTGATTTATTTTCAAGAGCATTTAATATAGATTTCGCTTCTTGCTTTTCTATCTTTCTCTTTCGATAGATATCATACTTGCGGCGAATATTTTTGATTGACAATGCTCTCACCAAAGACGCCAATTTGCGTATCAAAGGCAAGATCATCATGCGTCCAATACCAAGCGGCAAACGGTTTAAACCATTTTTAAAATTTTCACGAAATGACTGTAAAAAATTAGTATTAATCACATTCACCTTCCAATTCCAGCATCGGGCGGCCAACGTCGCCCCGCTCCAGGTCAGCAAGCGCTTTATTGACTTCATCAAGTGGATAACGATTTGTAATTAATTTTTCCAACGGCAGGCACCCTTGGCGATAAAATTCAGCAAAACGCGGAATATCCTCATCCGAATTCGACTCGCCGCCCCAACTCCCTCGTATCTGTTTACCCGAAATCAAATCATGCGGTTCCAGACAAATTTTTTCTCCCGAGGGAGGATGGCTGGCAAATACGCACAATCCGCCGTTTTTTCGTACGCTATTAAACGCACTCTCGATGGTTGAGGTTTGACCCGCCGCTTCAACCGCGTAATCAACTCCGTCAGCGCCGACAATCTCTCGAATACGGGCCGGGGCGTCTTCCTCGAGGGCGTTGATGGTATGAGTCGCGCCGAACGCTTTGGCCAGTTCCAATTTACTGGCTTGTGCGTCTACCGCAATCAATAGCGATACGCCGCTTAGTTTTGCAGCCATTACAGCGCTCAGACCGATTCCACCGACGCCCCAAACAACCATTCGGCTGTTTGGTTTAGGACGGACGGAATTCAATACGATACCAGCGCCCGTCAACACCGCGCAGCCAAACAAGGCGGCAATGTCTAATGGAATGTCATCTTCAATTTTCACGCAACGGTTTTCGGAAACGACCGTTGAATCACTAAACGTGGTAATCGCGCCTGCGTTGATCGCCTGTTCTCCGTTTCGATAAATGCTTCCTCCGCTGTCGATTCCGCTGCCTTTGATCCACGTCAAAACAACACGGTCGCCGGGTTGAACCTTTGTCACGCCTTCGCCGATTTCAACAACTACACCAGCGCCTTCATGCCCGAGTAAATGCGGGAGGTAACGGTCAGTTCCCCGTTTGCCTTGCGCCTCCATCAACTGGCTGTGGCAAACACCGCTATATGCGACATCGACTAGAAGTTGCCCCGGTTTGAGTGCAGGAATTTCGATCTCTTCAATGCGAAGCGGTTGATTGAGTTCGTATAAAACAGCAGCGCGGGTTTTCATGGTTGTGTTTGCTCCGGCATGTCTATCTGACAACGACCAGCAGCCACATCTGCCCGGGCTTGCTCTAAGCGTTCCGGCGAGTCAATGGCGCAGCGATACCCCGTGAGAGGAAAACCATACAAGCGCCCGGTATCGACTAATTTTGAAAAAACGTCCCGGGGAAAATCACAGGGCTGGTTCACTGGGACATGAGAAAGAACTTCACGGTCACAAAGGCAAATGGCGGAATTCACCCAATGCCATTCAATATGTTTGTATGCGTCTTCGCCTGGTCGTTCTAGAAAGCCCGTAATGCGATTGGAATCATCCAGGCTGACAATGCTGTTAGAGCGCTTTCGTTGATGAAGAAGCAATGTCGCCAAAGCGCCGCGTTCACGGTGAAACGCAAGCATCGCAGTCAGGTTTTGGTCAGTCAAAATATCTCCGTATTGAACCAGGAACGAATCGCTCTCGCCCAAGAAGGTTTCCATTTTTTTTGCGCCGCCCGCCGTACCCAGCAATTCGTCTTCTTGTGAGTAAACAATTTGGACGCCGCAACGCTCGCCATCGCCAAAATAGTTTTGAATCTGCTCAGGCATAAAATGCAGGTTGACTGCGATTTCGCGAAACCCATGCCGGGCGAGATGCGTCAGAAGATATTCAAGCAATGGCCGGTTTTGGATATCCAACATTGGCTTGGGGGTTTCATGCGTCAGCCCGCCCAAGCGTGTTCCATAGCCAGCGCATAACACTATCGTGCGGATGTTGCAGCCAGTATCCATTCGGCGGCATCTCCTAAATCTTTGCAGATAAAATCAGGTTGAATTGTCTCGTCAAGAATATCGCTGGTTTGAATCGTTGGCGCGACGTGTGCGCCGGTCTGAACCAAGACGGTCTTACATCCAGCCGCAACGCCAGCATGGATGTCAGTAATTCGATCTCCAACCATGTAACTTGTCGAAAGATCAATTTGATATTCTTTCGCTGCATGTAAGATTAAACCCGGACGGGGTTTTCGGCATTGGCAATCAATCCGGTACGCGGGCAAGGTCGCCTGGGGATGATGGGGGCAGGCGTAAAAGCCGTCAATCGGCGGAGCGCCCTGTTGCATCAATTGATCTTCAATTTGTTTTTGTAATGAATACATTTCGTCTTCTGAAAGTAAGCCGCGCGCAACCACGGTTTGGTTGCTAGCGACCAGTAGGCGGAATCCGTTATTGTGCAAATTAATTAATGCGTCAACAACGCTTGGCAGAACTCGGATTTTCTGGGGTTGCGTTAAGAGATGAACGTCTTCAATTAAGACGCCGTCACGATCTAAGAACACAGCCGAATTCAAATTACTCACCCTGGCTCATCTTGTTTGAATGCCACATATCTCATGCAGATTCCGCAATAAACCAATAATAGTCGCCCTTGTAGCCCACTTCATCGAAGAGTTTTTTCCAGTCATCCACGTGCATGTACGTTAAAGCGGTCAGGTTCCAATTCAACATGGACTGGTGTTCTGCTTCATTGCGCCAGGCGTCGTTCATGACAAACGCGTCTTTTCGCGTTACGCGCTGAATTTCACGAAACGCCTGCTTACAATCAATCGGCGGCAGGTTGTGAATAGTGTTTATACAAATCACTAAATCAAACGAGTCGTCTTCAAATGGAATGTTGTTGGCGTTTGCGACTTGGATAAACGGCTTCATCTCTTCATGGGCATGATCGTAAGCATATTTTGAAACATCAATGCCGCGAATATACGCCTTGGGCATTAGCAGGCTGAGGTCGTACATCATGAAACCTTTGGCGCAGCCTACATCCAAGATGCGAGCGTCTTCGGGCAGTTGGTAATGGTCGCGAAATCGCTTGACGGTATCCGTCCAGAAGCGTGCGTTGTAGCCATATCCGCCATAGCCGGTGAGGCGGTCGCCGTCGAAATATTCCACGTCGAATTTACGCGCAACGGCGCGGTGATCTTCGGTGATCAATTTGGCACGATCATCAATTGGCCGCTTGGATTGTGGATATTGGTCGAGCAGGTTGATTTCTTGTCCCATGATCTCACTCTCTATCTTTAAAATTCTGTCCATTGACGAATAACATCAACGACGCATTGAATATTTTCAAGTGGTTGGGAAGGCCCACATGGCAATATAACGCCTTCATCAGCGAATGCGGATGCATTGGAAAACGCACTGGGATTATTTAAGTATGGCGCACGATTTAACGGCAAATGAAAAGGTATTGCATCAATATCATTTTGCGACAACATCTCAAGAAACGACTCACGCTCTTTTACTCGAACTTCAGCACAAAGCGAAATTGCCCCTTGATCGATGCGAACAGGAATAAAGCGGATATGTTCTGAATCAACGATACCATCAGAGTAAATTTTGTATACAGCATTTAAGTGCTTGACTTTTTCTTCAACTCGATCCAGCTGAGCTAATCCCATTCCAGCAAGTAAATCGCTAATTTTGAAATTAAAACTCAAAACCTCGTAGCGTTCTTCTCCTTGGCGGGGAACTCCTTGGTTTTGAATTAATTTTAATTGCTGGTACATTTCTTCACTGTGAGTAACAACGACGCCTCCATATCCAATAGAGACAAGAGAAATCATTCCTAAAGAAAAACAGCCAGCGTCACCTATCGTTCCAAGACATTGGTGCTCAAATTTGGAGAACATGGCCTTGCAAGTATCTTCAATAACGACGATCCCAGATTTGGCGGCAATTTTTTTAATTCTCGCCATATCACAAGCCCGACCATTCAAATGGACGGGAATAATTGCTCGTGTAGACGCTGTGATTTGTTTTTCGATTTCATAGGGATTCACCAAAGGTGAATCAGGAAAACAATCCGCCAGTACGACCTTAGCGCCTATAGCCGCCGCTGCGTTTCCTGTTGCGATCCAAGTCAATGCAGGAACAATCACTTCGTCGCCTGATCTAACTCCAGCAGCAATCAACGCCATTGTGAGAGCGGCTGTTCCGCTTGGCGTTAACACAGCGTAAGGAATTTGCAACATTTCTGCAAACCGACGCTCCCATTCTGCTGAAACAGGGCCCATGCTTAAGTGTTTTCCGTCAAAAGCACTTAAAAGCCCTTGCTTTTCCGCTTCTCCGATTTCTGTGTACCACCATGGAATTTTCATTTTGGACCAACCTAGAGAAGATATAATTTATTTAATCAGGATTTTTTCTGATTTTGTGCACATATGTATGATTGGCGCGCTGCATGAAAATGATCGACCCCCAACAATCCACCATCAACAATAATTGATTGCCCTGTTAGGTAAGGACAACCCTCAGAGCACAAATACGACGCCAGATCAGCGATTTCTTCTGGACGCGCCGCTCGCTTCCCGGGGACGATCGATTCGACAATGTCGTGATTCATTGGCTTACTAGTTAGCGATGCGCCATTATCGTCTATATCCACTAATCCAGGACAAATCGCATTAACCCGAATTCCTTTTGCGGCAAAATGCTGAGCCAGATAACGAGTCAAATGGTCCAAGCCTGCTTTTGCTGCATGATAAGCCGCTGGTTGATGAGATATGGTAAACGCATTTGTGGATCCAATATTCAGAATTACTCCGCCCCCATTTTTTTCCATGACAGGCATCACGTATCGGCAGGCCAGTGCAGGTGCCTTTAACAACACATCCAATGCTAGATCCCATTCTGAAAAAGATTCTGCATAGTCATACAGGCTTAATTTAGGACGTGCATTATTTATAAGGAAATCCACACGCCTGTATTGTTGAACTGCAATATTAACCATTTTCTGAATCTCAGATTCTTTTCGAAGATCAACTGGAACAAATTCTGAATTTTTGATTGAAGCCGCTGCTGCTTCGCCTCTTTCTTGATTCATATCAGCAAGAATTACTGTGGCTCCCAATTCGGCGAAACGACGTGAAATTTCAAGACCGATACCTTGTGCAGCGCCGGTTATAAGTGCGACTCGATTTGTAAAACAATTTGGAGTCATAGTATTAGGTTTCTAAATATTCTTTGGGCAATGAGTGGATATAATCCCACAATTTCAGTGATCGAATTGATTCATCAATCTGTTGAACTTCGTCTTTTTCAAGCACCCAAGAGGCGCCGTTTACGCATTCGGTTAACTGAGCATTATTCCGAACCCCAACCAATGCTGTACAAACACCTAGTCGGGATAGGAGCCAGGCAATCGCCAATTCAACAAGCGTCTTACCATAACAGGTTGCTATTTCGCTTAAAGATTCAACCAGGCTATAAGTAGACTCAGTAAGCCAGCGGCTCACCCGCTGACTGGTTGCAGCGCGGCTTTCTGGAGGCGCTGCTTGTCCTCTTATGTATTTCCCGGTAAGCAGTCCTCTCGCTAATGCGCGGTTGCAGATAATGCCAGTGTTTTCTTGCACGCATAACGGCCGAGCTTCAACATCAACCCGTCGTTCAATCATGTTAAAATGCGCTTGATATGAAACCATTCGGTTATATTTGCATGCATCTGCGATTCGGTTAATCGCATTGAGCTGACTTGGAGAAAAATTTGAGCAGCCATACGCTAAAATTTTTCCTTCTTGCTTGAGCGCATCAAGAGCCCCGAGCGTCTCATCTAACGGCGTGGATGGATTGAATGCATGTAACTGAAAAAGGTCGATTCGGTCAGTACGCAGTGCGCGCAGGCTAGACTCAACATGAGATCGCAACGATTTTTCCGTCAG
Organism: Candidatus Hinthialibacter antarcticus; assembly: GCA_030765645.1. Classification (NCBI taxonomy): domain Bacteria; phylum Candidatus Hinthialibacterota; class Candidatus Hinthialibacteria; order Candidatus Hinthialibacterales; family Candidatus Hinthialibacteraceae; genus Candidatus Hinthialibacter; species Candidatus Hinthialibacter antarcticus. The sequence goes on from JAVCCE010000039.1 coordinate 7,029, forward strand.
TGAATCTAATTTCACTGCAAACGAACCATCGGCGCGTTTTGTCGGGATCAACCCCGCCTTTGTGCTTAAAATTACTTCATCACGCCGACCTTTCAATGCACTACCTACAATTGCTTCAGATTGCCCATTTCCGTACAAAGGCGCTGTATCGATAAACGTAATCCCCTGATCCAATGCATTATTTAAAAGAAGAGTGGATTCTTTTTCGTCAAGAAAAACACCAAAGTGAAGCGCACCCAAACCTAATATGGATGAATGTAATGAACTCGAACCTAATTTTCGTTTTAACATTGAATCAAAAATGTCGCTAAATTGGCTTTATTCTAAATTCAAGACTCAGACGAGTTGTTTCTCCAACCTCAATATTTTCGCTATGCAGTAAACGCGGGTGAAACATGATTGCATCTCCGGAAGACAGGGAGGGACGCATTGGATCTAGTTGTGTGACATCACCAGCGAAATAGAGTTCATCTTTACGGAATTTTCCATTTTCCGGCAAATAAGATTCGTACTCTCTTTTATGCGAACCAGGGACAAGCGCAATGGTTTCCTGTGGAGTAAAACCAATGATGGGGATCCAAAATGAGAAAACGTCTTTGGCGGCCCCCCATTCTTTTCGACTAAAGGGATATCCATCGCCAAAACCGGGTCGGATAAAACGAAACGCCAACCAACCAAGCCCTTCGTCCCATCGCTCGTAATTTGAACAACCCAATTGATTAAGCAACTCAATCATTGACGGGTTCATCAGAATGTTTGCAATTTCTTCAGGAGGCGTAGTGTGTCTATTGTTCGCCTTAAATAGACTATTGTGCTCTACGCCAAGTTCACGAAACCATAAGTGATATTCGCCTAATGGATGAGTATCCTGTTTCCCATTAACCCACTTGTCGAGTAAGCGATACAACCATTGGTGGGCAAATTCCGTAAGTTTGCAAATATCGGATGATGAAAAAGCACAAAAAATAGCGAATCCATTTTCTTCATAAGAGTGCGCAGCAGACTCGATTACTTCTAAGTTTTGGTTCATGCGGCTTAATTCCCCAAATAATCTTCCTTAGGCCTTAAAATTAAATTCTCGCTGAATTTGGTTATTGATTCCTTCAGGCGAAAACCCCAATCGTTCGCAATGATCATGATAGGTTCCGTATTCACGTTGAAATTCATCGGGGATACAGACGGAACTAAATTGAATTGGCCCGACTGTATGCAATAAACGTGCGATTTCCTCTCCAACGCCGCCAGACTGTGCGTGCTCTTCAATTACGATCACTCGGCGCGTTTTTGATGCGCTGGACAAGATTAAATTATCATCTAGAGGCCGAATTGTATGGAGATAGATCACTTCTGCATCTATACTGTGAGCAGTCAACTGTTCACGCGCTCCCAAAGCGGCTTTGAGATGCGGCCCCGTCGCAACGATTGTGACGTCTTCACCCTCGATTACTTTCACGCCTTTTCCGAACTCAATATCTTTGCTATCTAAGACTTGTTCATGCTGATAGGCGGGAAGACGGTATAAAGTCAGCTGTCCATTGGCATAAACCTGGCGGAATAGAATATCGAACTCGACTGGAGACGCGGGATAAACAATCTGTGAACCTGGTAAGGTTTTGAGTAGCGCAAAATCAGAATAACAATGATGCGTACACCCCAAGTTTGAATAGTCGAAAGCAGAACCAACCGTAATCAGGTTTCCACCCAGTTGGTGGTACCCAAAATCCAATTTAATTTGTTCAAATGAGCGCTCAATCAGAAACGGCGCAATCGTATGTGCAACGGGCACAAAACCCATTTTTGCAAGCCCAGCCGCCATACTGATAATTGTCGGTTCACAAATTCCGACATTGTAATAACGACCAGGGCAAGCTTTTGCAAACGGCTGCAAAATAAAGTGGCTGATATCACCAACCAGAACCACGAGATTGTTGTCTTCTTGCCCTAATTCTAACATTGTCTCTGCGAATTGATCCCGCATGGATTTAGCACTCAACGCAATACCTCCATGATTTTCGTATACTCTTCTGCAGACGGAATTCGATGGTGCCACATCCCGTGCCCCTCCAACATTGGAACGCCTTTCCCTTTGACTGTTTTAGCCACAATCATATTCGGCACGTCTTCAGATTTGAAATCAAGAGCGCTCGCGAGTTCTGTATTTGAGTGGCCGTCTACCACTTGGGTATGCCAACCAAAAGCCTTCCATTTAGCAGGAAGGTCGTCAACAGGCATCAATTGTGCGGCGGAACCATTCCAGTCTACAACTGCACACAAGTTGCCAAGTTGAAAGTTTCGAGCCACGCTGGCCGCCTCCCACACCGTGCCTTCATGACATTCGCCGTCACCCATCAAGACGAAAACCTTATTATTCATCCCTCGAAGGCGGAGCCCCAATGCAATACCAAGAGCGAAGGACAATCCATGACCTAAGGAGCCAGTCGACGCCTCAACACCTGGTACTTTCGTACAATCAGGATGCTCACCCAAACGACCGCCTTTTCGGCAAAACATCATTAAATCTTCGTCTGTTAAAAAACCGAATTTATGCAGTACTGCGTACATCGCAACGCAGCCGTGCCCCTTACTTAAGATAAAGTAATCTCGTTCAGGGGAATCTGGATTCTGAGGATCAAAATGAAGGTATCGCTCATATAATAAATTAATAATGTCGACAATAGAAAAGGCGCTCGGGATATGACCATCTTTTCCCCGATAGACCATCTCAATGATTGTTTTGCGTAGATCGTTGTTCATAAGCTTCTTTCAATTAGCGAGATTGAGGAAACGGTTCATGATACTGGCCGCTTATATATAAAGATCCGTCGTGATAACTGGTCGGCATTTGGTCTAAATTCTCGACGCGCTGCCAACCAATCTTTTGGGCGTACATTCCAACGCCTTCTGTCGTAAAATGATTAAACACAGATTCTGCATTTTTCACGTTTTCTATTTCGACCATTGCGTCTGTATTTTCCCACTGATTCTTATTGGTAGATAGTAATATTTCTTTTTCGTGACCTTCTGCATCGAGTTTGATAAAGTCAGCCCATTCCAAAATCGGCCCGATGCCTTCTAACGAAACGGGAAAGCGTTCTAATTCCCCATACGGGTTTTCTTTTGAACCAGCGATATGGCTGCCTGTCGTATTGCCTACAACTCGAATAAATTCGGTTTCACCTGGTTTGCTGGAAACAGCCGCTTGGGAAACGTTTACAGATTCGCATTGATTGAGTTGTAGATTACGCCGTAAAATATCAAAATGTTTTGGGTCCGGTTCATACGAACGAACATCAAATCCGCACTTTGATAATAGGACACTGTGCAATCCGATGTTGGCTCCAATGTCTGCAACTTTCTTATAACGGTTTCGAGCGCTCCAGTAAAAACTGAAAATAATCAACTCATCCAGATCGAAAAGGTTGGTCGAATTGATTGCTCCCATTTGAAAAAAAGGAAAAACCAGATCACCGAAAGGAGAAAAATCTACTGGAATCGCCTCTTCATTACGAAATAAAGTTCCCACCTCAAGTTTAACAAGCTGTTTCAACGCATTGTAAATAGGTTGTTGAGGTGAATGAAATGCAGAAATTGCGGGTAAGCCTTCAAATAAGTTGTTGAATACTGAATCCATTTTCTCTCTCATGATTGATTTTTGAGATATGCGTCGTTTCCATGACGCCGTAATTTGTACATATTAAAATTATTGCGCAACATTGATTCAAGTTCGGGATCGCCCCATGCATCAAATACAACACTGAAATTACGCCCGCTAACGACATCACGCGGTGAATTGATAATCCAATCACAGCAATTTAAAACATCGCTCATTGGCGTACATTCATCGCTATTTAGTTTTGAACGGGTTTTATCATAATTGGCGCCGACTTTTTCGACTCCAGCCTCTAGCGTCGATTGATGAATTTTTGTTTTAACCCATCCTGGACCAACTATAGCAAAACGTGCGTCTTGGATTTCCGCATCCAAGAGTTCACACATTTTGATTAATGCAATTTTTGAAATCGTATACGCAGAATAGTTCACCGTCGCGTTATTGGCGCCGCCGCCCGCAAAAAACAATACACAGGGTGGAGTATTCGCACCACTGGAACGATATGGCAACAGTGCATGCGCGATACGAAGTTGCGCCGTAAAGTTCACTTGGATTGACGATTCCCATTCATCAAAATCACAGTCCAAAAATGATCCAACAGGATCTTGCAATCCAGTCGCAAGAACAAGAACATCCCAATTTGGGCACGTCTCTTTCAACGAATGGATTGAAGTCTCAATCGACTCTTTATCACTTAGATCACAATGAACCAACGACATCCCTTTGGATTCAAGTGCAGAAATTTCAGGAGAACTTGTGCGATAAGTCCCTGCAACCGTCCAGTCACAATCCAACCAACGCTGGCACATCGCTAAACCGATATCGCTAGAAGCGGAAATGACAATAGCTTTTTTCATTAATGTTATCTCTTTTTAAAACGGGCCTTTGAAATTGGCGTCGGGAACATCGAGTCGTTGACCTGATTTGACATCAAGTAAATCAGTGACTGGTTCAAGCCCCAAGGTGCGCTTCGCTGCGATATGAATATGGCCCGCACGCGGATAATACGCCGCTGACAACGGCGGGCTGGTGGGGCATGGGCAGTCCGGCAATGCAACGCGTTGCGGCGCCGCTTTCAGCGATTCAAATTCTTGCTCGACCACTGCGGCGACAATTTCCGCGCTCACGCCAAATGCCTGTCCGCCTGTATCCGCTACAACGAGGCGACCCGTTTTACGAACGCTTTCAAAAATACACTCTTTGTCCCACGGCAGGATCGTGCGTAAATCAATCACTTCGGCGGAAACGCCTTCTTCCGCTAAGCGATCAGCGGCGCGTAATGCTTCCAGCGTCATATACGAAGCGCTTACAAGAGTGACATCGCTTCCCGCTCGCATTATACGGGCCTTGCCAATCGGCGTCGTATAGTGTCCTTCCGGCGCCTCATCGCTCAGATTATACAGCCATCGGTGTTCGATCATGACAACCGGGTTATCATCCTCAACCGCAGCGATTAACAACCCTTTGGCGTCGTATGGCGTTGTTGACATGACGACTTTTAACCCAGGAATGTGGGCGAACCAGGCCTGAAGGCTTTGAGAGTGCTGAGGCCCTTGCCCCCATCCCCGCCCGGCGATCATTCGGATTACGAGCGGGGCCTTCATCACGCCGCCAAACATGTAGTGCCATTTGGCGGCTTGGTTCACAATTTGCTCAATGGAGACCAGGGCAAAATCAACTCGCTGGTGCGTTAAGATCGGGCGCATTCCGCTGATCGCCGCTCCCAGTGCAACGCCTGTAAGAGCGTTTTCGGAGAGCGGGATATCAAATACGCGTTTCGATCCATATTTTTTTTGCAGATCAAGCGTAGAGCCGAAAATCCCTTTGGGATCGGGCGCGCCTAAACCCATCAGAAAGACATTGGGGTCAGTTTCAAGACAGATGTCTTGCGCTTCGCGAAGAGCCTGTGCGTAAGTGATAGTTCGACTCATGCGTACACCTTGGCGAATAAATCATCGGCGGGTGGAAACGCGCTGTCTTTTGCGAAAGCAAATGCATCGTCGATCTCAGCGCCTATGATTTCATCAAATTCATTTAATTCTGATTGCTGGACGGCTCCATCGGCGAGTAAGCGCTGCGCACAAGCCGCAACAGGGTCTTTCTTGCGCCAAGCCTGATATTCTTCTTCTGTGCGGTAGCCAATATCGTTGTCGTAGTTGGGGCCGCAATGTTCGCGCCATCGGTAGGTAGAAAATTCAAGAAAGACAGGCCCTTCGCCAGTGCGCGCTTGTTGGGCGGCTTCTTGCGTAACACCAAAGACTTCTTCAACAGTATTGCCGTCCCCTTGCCGGGTCGCGGCGCCAAGTCCCTCTGCCAATTGGCTGAGAGAACGACCTTCAGGCTGCCGGACATTTAACGGTGAATAAACAGAATAGAGGTTGTTTTCGCAAACAAATAATATTGGTAGCCGCTTGAGCACGGCAAAATTGAGGCTCTCGTGAAAAACGCCCGCTTCAGCGGCGCCGTCGCCAAAGAAAATTGCGACGACTTGGTCTTCTTCGCGCATCTGGATAGAAAGAGCAACGCCGACTGCGATAGGGATGGTGCTGCCAACAATAGGCGTCGCGCCAACAAATCCCGCATCCAGATCGGTCAAGTGCATTGACCCGCCCATGCCTTTTGAACAACCGGTCTCTTTGCCATAGATTTCAGCCAACATGCGTTTCAGGTCGCCGCCTTTGGCGAGATAGTGAGCATGGCTGCGATGACCGGACAATACGCGGTCCCTCTTTTGCAAGGCTGAACACACGCCGACGGCCGCCGCTTCTTGCCCAATAGAAAGATGAACGGGGCAACGCATCTCCTGCTCAGCATACTGGTCAGCGATTCGCTCTTCGATCAAACGGATGCGGCGTATGTCAGTATATAGTTTTTTTCTGATGTCTTGATCCATATTCAATTTCATCCAGACAATATATAAAATGCCGTTATTGTAAAAATTCTTTGATGGCTTGATAGAGGCTTTCCCGGTCAATCGGGTCGCGGTTTCCGACAATCGTGACCGCCTGGGCGCCTACCATATTACTGATGAAGCCAACAATGTCAGAGGGCAGATTCCGCTGAACGCATAACGAACTAACCGCCAAGACGGAATCACCAGCGCCTACGCGGTCCGTTACTTTCATCGCTAGCGCAGGACATTGGGTAAAGCCGTCATCCGGTCGGAAGAGTAAAGTGCCGAATTTACCTTGCGTAACCAACACGGATTTGCAATCCATTCGTTCAGACACATTCTTGACTAAATCATCTAACTGTCCGGTTCGGTCTCGTTGATCGAGCCTCACCTCACCTTCATGCACACATACGTAATCTGCCCGAGGATAGCGCGACAACGTATGAAATCCATGATTGGCGGCATTGATCTGAGTATTCACCGACAAAAAGCGAGCATGTTGACAAATGAAATCAATCACGCGCGGCGTCAAGAGACCATGACCATAATCCGCCGCAATCACTACATCGCATTCAGCCAAGCGTTCACGAAGAACAGCGCATAAGGCTTCTTCTTCGTTCTCCGCCATCGGCGCATCATTGATTTCATAGACTTCAAGCAGTTTGGTAACAAGATATTTATCGACAAAGCGGCGTTTAACGATGGTGGGAGAATTGGATTTTTGAATAAAAAATGGCTTAACCGTTTCGTGAAGGCTCGACCGAATAAAGTCTTCGCGAGAGTTTTCTTCTCCCAAGTAGGTAACCAATTCGACTTGATCGCAAAAACTCGATAAATGATTGGCCACCATCGCTGCGCCGCCAGCATGCGTCTCTTCAGACAAATGACGCAAAACTAATATGGGCTCTTTCGCCGACTTGCCTAAAATATCACCGTATACATATTCATCGAGAATGGTTTCCCCAATGACTACGACCTTGAGTGAACGCAAATCGTCCAGGCAGCGAATAATCTCGTTAACTGTATGACAAGATTTAAATTCTCTGATATATTCGTCTACGTTTTTGTTGTAAGCAGTCATTCAACTTATAGTTGGTGTTTTATATTATTTTTTGTGGATGTAATCAAATGGCTGTGATTTTAATTCATTGAAATGTTTGTCAACCCAGGCGATTGTCTCTTCGACGCCGCAGTCTAAATCGATTTCATCTTTCCAACCAAGTACATCTCTTGCTTTCTGGCTATCTAAGCGATAGGCAGCGTCTTTGCCTAAACGCTCTCCGGCAATTTCTACGCATTCAGAAAATTCAACACCCATTTTTTTACAGATTAGTTCAACCAAATCCCGAATCGAAATCAAACGCGGCGTGGACAAATGATATACTTCGCCTGATTTTCCCTTTTGGGCAATGCGCCAAGTTCCATCAGATACGTCTCGTATATGAATGAATGATCGTATTGACGTCCCACCGCCATGCAACTGAAGTTTTCGGCCTAGCCGGATAAACAGTATCGTTCGCGGAATGATTCGGTACAGTTGCTGCCCCGGGCCATACACATTCGCGGCGCGCGTAAAGACGACGGGGAAATTATAGGCAGAGAAAAAACTCATCAGGCTCATATCGCAGGCCGCGCGCGAAACCGCATAAGGCGTGCTGGGATTATACGACGCGTCTTCCAACACATCACCTTGACAGCTGCCATATACTTCTGGAGTCGAAACGTGGACGTAGCGCTTCAAAAAAACACACGTACGCAATTTGTCGTGCAAATTCACGTTCGCGACAACATTGGTTTGAAACCAGTCAGCAGGTTGCTGCCAACTTTGCGCGACCATGCTTTGCGCAGCAAAATTGACAAAGTAATCAGGACGAAATTCATGAACTACATCCATGATGGCGTCTAAATCACTATTTAAATCCAGTTGGTGAAATGTATAACGGGAGCGGTCGCCCCATGCGTACGGCAACAATGCAGGAATTGGTTCTTCAGAGCGGCTAATGCCAACCGTCTCGATCCCCTGATTGAGCAAGTATCCAACAAAACTGGCGCCGGAAAATGAATTGCTGCCTAAAACAAGAACTTTATCACTCATGTTTTAATTCCCTGCCGCAGTCTGTTCAAATGCGCGTTTCATCCAACGCAAATTATAATAGTTATCTTCATCTTTGATTCGGCCATCTTTGAATGCTGCGATCATCTCTTCAATCGCATCAGAGACGGTAAGTTTAGGCTTGAAGCCCGTCGCCAGCAATTTATCGGAATTGACGCGGTAGGATCGCGGGTCTTGAGATTCCGTCACTTTAATTTCCGCAGGAACTCTCTCAACCACCATTTGGGCGATATCAAGTATTGAAATGTTTTCAAACCCGGCGTTGTATACCCCCGTGATTTCATCTCCACGTTGGATCAAAAAAATATACAAATCCGTGATGTCTTGAATGTGAATATTCGGACGCACTTGCGCACCGCCGAACACCGTAATCAAACTCCGGCTTAACGCTTGCAACGTTAACATATTGACGGAAACGTCCAACCGCATCCGCGGTGAATAACCACAAACGGTCGCGGGGCGAATAATCTGCACAATCATATCATCCGAATAACTGAGCAACACTCGTTCCGCAACCATTTTGGTTTTGTTATATTCAGAAACCGGCTTCAGAGATAAGTCTTCCGTAACGTGTTCTTCTTCTTTAATGCCATACACGCTGCCGGACGAAGCATAAATAAATTGTTTTACGCCGTTTCGTTTAGCCGCTTCGGCCAACTGCATCGTCGCCAATGCGCCAACTTCCCAAGTTAGTTTTGGATCCAAGTCGCCGCAGGGATCATTTGCAACCGAAGCCAAGTGGATCACAATATCGACGCCGCCCATCGGGATTGACTCTGCATCCCGAATGTCCACATTCAATACGCGGAGTTTTGGGTGCGGTGCAAGAAAATTGCCGAACCATTGGCAATCCACGACAGTGACGTCATGCCCCTCGTCTAGTAATTTCGGAACCAGAACGGTTCCTTTGTACCCACAACCGCCCGTTACTAGAATATTCATGCTGAATTTATTCCCTCTAGTGTAAAAGTGTATTAATGATCTTTAAAATCTATCGTTTTGAATCTGCAAAGAAAAAATGTAGGGCTAGCGTCTAATCCAACTTAGACAGTGCAGTATTCCAAGCCAATTTCGGACGAACAGTTCCAATTGATCCATAAGAATACTCTTTACCAATTTCGCCTGTATCAACAGCATCAAAAACGAGAATTTGATCCTCAAAAATCTGTGTATTCGTTGGCGATTTCCCAACGATAGCAGTTACGCTAAATGAGCCATCATTTAAAAAGTTTTTCGGAATTCGACAGATAGAATGATACAACCCAGCCGGGCACTCCTTAGCATACCATGGATCAGGTGTTAATGAAACAGACGTGTGATTAGAAGAACCAAATAATGGAACCCCATATTGATCTCTGAGCCATAATGCTGCATATAATTTTTGATTGTTTTGTAAATTCCAATATGATATCTGAATTTGAGTTTCCTTTGCGATATCAACATTCGCAGTTGAGCCGGATACTCCCTCTTGCAAAATTCTCACTGCATGGAGACGAACGCAGTCATTGCCTGGCGCTTGTTCAGGATCATTCCAGACAATCTCTCCCCCCATCGTACGAGCGCTTGATAAATAATCATGCACAACATCATTGACAGAGCCGTCAGCGATTACGCCGCCCTTATCCAGTAAAATGGCTCTTTGGCAAAGATTCATAATGCTCGGCATATTGTGAGAAACCAGCAAAACCGTGCGGCCCTGTTTTGCGACTTCGCCCATTTTGCCGAGACAACGCTTTTGAAACTCCGTATCGCCAACAGCGAGCACTTCATCAACGAGCAAGATTTCGGGTTCAAGGTGAGCCGCGACAGCAAACGCCAGTCGGACGTACATTCCGCTTGAATAGCGTTTGACCGGAGTATCTAAAAATTTCTCGACTTCGGCAAATGCAACAATTTCATCAAATTTCCGTTTTACTTCCTGTCGGTTCATGCCCAAGACAGCGCCGTTTAACCAGATGTTTTCTCTTCCGGTCAACTCAGCATGAAACCCCGTTCCGACCTCTAGCAAACTCGCGACGCGTCCTTTAATGGTCACTCGCCCTTCGCTCGGCTCTGTAATGCGGCTCAAGATTTTTAACAGCGTACTTTTCCCTGCGCCGTTTCGGCCGATCACGCCAATGATTTCGCCGCGCTGAATCTCAAAATTCAGGTTGTTTAACGCCCAAATTTCTTCGAGTTCATCCCCCTGAATAATTGGCTTGCCTGAGAGCAAATCGCGCGTCTTGCTCCACATCCCACCAATTGTTTGAACAATTGTATCGCGCAATGTGGAATAACTTGCACCGCCAGTCTGATGACCGATTGTGTATTTTTTGCCTAAATTTTCTACTTGAATGACTGTATCAGCCACCATTGATTAAATCCCTATAGCAATGAAATTGCGCTTAGATAAGATCGGCGAATATACATTCGACTCGCCGGAAGGTTCTGACGCCCAACCAAAGAAAAACAACGATAACCACCCAACTCAATATAAAGCCCGGCCAGTAAATAGGACTATCGCTTCCTAAAATACACCAGCGAAATCCGTCAATGACTCCAACCATTGGGTTCAAATTATAAAGCAGACGCCATTTTTCAGGAATCAGATTACTGCTAAAACCCACGGGAGACACATACAAACCAAACTGGACGACAAAAGGAATTACGTGACGGAAGTCTCTATATTTCACGTTGAGTGATGTGATCCAAAGGCCTGGCCCTAAACTGGCGAGCAAAGCCATCAGCATAAAGACAGGTAAAAATAAAATAGAGAAACTTGGAAGATATTGAAAATAAACCATTAATCCCAGCAGCAGCAAAAAACTAATCAAGAAATCCACAAAAGCCGTCACAACGGTCGCCGTCGGTACGATCAATCGTGGAAAATAGACTTTACTGATGAGGTTTGCGTTATTGATTAAACTGTTAGAGGCTTCGCTCAACGCTTTAGAAAAAAGCGTCCAAGGCAACAACGCCGATAAAACCATTAACGCATAGGGTGCGTTGCCTTCACTTGGCAATTTTGCAATTCCGCCAAAAACAAACGTAAACACTAACATGGTAAGAAACGGCTGGATAATCGCCCAAGCAATGCCGACGATCGTTTGTTTATAGCGGACGGCTATATCACGCCACGCAAGGATCCAAAACAATTCACGATAATGCCACAAATCGATCCAGTAATTCTTGTTCGCGCGCCCCGCTTCAAGAATTAGGATGCGCTCGTTTTGTACGTCAGAAATTTCAACGGAATTCGTCATAGTAGGCATCAATCAATCAAACGGCAAATAGGAGATTCAGATAAATAGGTGAATTTAGAAGATAAGGCAGGCTCCGCCCCTGTAAGCGGTACATAAAGTAGGGTAGACCGCGCAGGGAACATCATATTGTGCTGCAAGTAAAATATATAAATCCGTGATTAATGTCAAGTCATATTATACTCAAGATAAAAAAAAGTCTGGCTCCGTAACGCCCTCTGTTTATTCTATCGAAGTCAATCATTGCTTCTGATTGATAAGATACAACCATTCAAACCGCCTCTTCCTACCTATATAAAAACATACGCAGATTCGGCTCACTCTTGATACTGCGTTTGTCCTGACAAGCCGCAGGAGTGAAGGCTTTCATCATGGTGAAGACCTTGCGCAGTAAACGCAGTTGGCCTTCTTGCCTGGAACGGGTCTGGAATTGTGGCGTTTAACAATTGCATTTGATATCCATTGGAGGTCAGCACAGCGCGAGAGCCAGCGTTTTCATTGGTGCGCGACGCCATGACCATCGAACCAGTCGAAACATCAATCGCTGTTTCATCGGTACGCAACATAAAATCGCCAAGCGTCTTTCCCGGTTCTAACTCGCCCTTGGGCGTCATAATCACTTCAAACATGGGTAAGCGTCCGTACCGAAGTTTATGCTCACGGAAGATATTATCATGCGCGTTTGATTTTCGGCTGACGGAGTTGACGCTCATTCGGTTCAGCACCTTTTCGGCGTCATCTTTTTTGTCGGGATCGCTCAGGTCGGTCAATAACCGGGCGATCAAAGCGACATCATCTTCAATCGCTGAATCGGTTTTGTATTCAATCGGCAGGTTGCCGCCGTCTTCATCGTCATCCTCTTCTTCGCCCGCTTCGGGAATTTGCAAGTTCCTCACCGCAGGCTCATCAGGAATCACATCAATGACGCGCCGCAGCGAATATTCAGCGCTAAACAAGCCACCCTCGTCGCGCCAAGCCGATTGCGGAACGGAGACGCATAAATAGCGCTCGGCAATTGCTTGCGCGGAACCGGCGCCGCCCAAGCCTTCTACGCTCACGCTTTCTTTCAAGGCATCCTTTAGGGCTTCAAACGGCGCGTTCAAAATTGCGCACACGCCGACGTTGGCGATTTTTCCCGGCGCTTTGACCAGACCGCTTCGGGCTTCTGCGGCCAGGCCTCGAAACCCTTTTTCTTTTAATTCTTTTAATTCAGGAAATTCGATAAAATCTCCGGCAGACACTTGAATGCTATCGACGTAAGGCACGAATGATTGACCGGAACGTAAAACGGAGTTCGCCACATGAAAAGGCTTCGACGTGCTGGCGTCGAGTTGGTTGGCGAAAAATTCCGATTCCGCAGACGACAAACTAAAGCTGATGCTGGCTGTCGTGAATGTCCCCGCGACGTCTAACCCTCCGCATAACGCGTTCCCTGCTCCGCCAGTGAGCGCAGCAAGAATCACCTGCGCCGAGAGATTGACGGTCATATCGACCACAAAGTCGATTGCGGCTTTTTGTAAATGCTCATTGCCAAAACTTTGGGTTGAGACCAATAAGTTGACGTTTTCTTCGGGTGTGCGCGGCAACTCACGCAGCCAAACAGACGCAACCACAGGGACGCTTTCTTCTAAGCCGGGCGGGTCAGTCGCGACCTGGTATTTGTGGGTTGAGAAAAGCGAGGTCGTAATGGGATCGCTTTTGTCGCGCGCTTGGGCAAACCCATTCACGCGCCGCAGTTGCGTGGTTTGACCAAACAACTTAAAGAATTTTTTTTCTTCCTCAATCGCGGTTCCAGCGCCGCCGCTTCGTTTGATGATGACCTCTTCGATGTCGTCTTCAATTGACGGGTCGTCATCATCGCCCAAGTAGGGATCGGTCAAAAACGCCGTAGTGTTTTGTACGAGATATCCGGCGTGAAGTCCGGGAAACTGCTGCCCCGGCGTTTTAGAAACCACTTGGTGACTTCCGGGGTATTCTTTATTCAGATCAAAATAACCGCCTGAGGTTCCGCCATGTTCAGGGACAAGGCCCCGGTCGCTCAACATCCCGCCATTTGTCCATTGACTGACAACGGGCAGTTTAAGCATATCGGGACTATTGGGCGGTAAATCAAATACCGCATCTAACTTTGGATCATAAATGACTCCATCCAGTTCTACGCCGAAACCGCGACGCTCAAACGGAGTCACCAGAAGCGAACCGCTGCGCTCGCCATTAAAAGCGCGCACGCGACTGTCTTTTGCAATCGAGACCGTGCGCGGCGTGCTTCCGATTGAATAGATTTTTTTCGATAGATAATATTGATCGAGTACGCCCGCAAAATATTTCGTCGGAACGTCTCCCTGAATCAATTGGCTTGAGGAATTAAGGTTTGACGTTGTCGCTTCTTTATCAACTTGAATACTCACTTTTTGCGTAGTGAGTTGGTTGCCGACGCTTTGAATGCTCTGTGAAGAGTCCGGCCCGCTATATTTCGTCCACGTGCTAGAAATATTACCTTTGATATCATCAAACCCGACGCCGGGGTCTTGCAGGTCTTGCGTCACTTTCGTCACCAAATTATACGCAGTGAACTCGTAGTAATCGCCCAAATTCCCGCTGAGAGAAACCAGAATTTTTTCCGCGTCGGTTGTTGAACTGACAAAGTCAGGCAAGCCGTCCGGCCCGCTCTGCGCCATGAGTTGCGATCCTTGAGGGTTCAACGTCTTTCGGTCGGTTGTATTTCCAAACACCATAAAGGCGCTGAAATTGCGTTGAAAGAACTTCTGCTTCAAAGTCGAGATGACGGTCTGTTGGGTTTCTTCATCGCGTTCTGTTTCAAAACCCACGAGAGGGCTTTGCGCTTCTTGTCCTCTGAACTGGTCTCCGGTTTTGATCGAAGGGAGCAATTCCAATTCCAACATGTGCAACACCGCGCTCCGACTTTTATTTTGCACGTCAAATTGTTGCGACCCGACTTCATGCGCATTGTGGTGTCTTGCATTGAGCGGAAGGTTCTTGTCTGAGTGATTCACAAAACCCGGGTCAGAGACTTCAAACTCAACGAATTCGGTCGCGACTTCCCACTCTTTTCCATCTCCTGTAACAACCTTGAAAAATCGCTCTCCGGTATCTTGAAACTGCAAGTCAACCGTCACTTGCATCTGACGGTCTGCAATTTTTTTCGATTCCTTGATCGTCAAACCAGACGTGACGCCGGGATCAGACGAGTAACTGATCGCAGTAATGCCCGAACCGATTGACGTGTTGAAGCGGTTGTTGCCATGCAGCGCCAAGGTTGTGTATTTCGACGCCTCGGGCAGTTTTCCGGCGGCAACGGCATTGCGAACGCGCTCCGAAGGCACTGGCAGCTGGCGCGGGCTGGCGGCGAGCGCATTGCCGCTCACAAACAGGCACTGCTTGTTAAACAGCATATCTTGCTCTTGGATGAATTCCGTAATGCCAAACGGCGCTGCTGCTAATACGCCGCCGTCTCCGTCAACGAAACGGCGGGTTTCAACCGGGAGACTGGTAAGAAGTTGATCTTCAGCGAAAATGGAATATACCGTCGGCGCGATTTGAACAATTAAATCATCACCGATGTTGTTGATCGCTGATTCGGTCGGGACGATATTAAACGAAATGACGCCCTGGCTGTTTGGCATCAGTGAACCGTTTACGAAAAAGTTGAAATTGCGCAAAAAATTAACAGAGACGCCAACCACTCGTTGCTCAACCGATTCACGGGTTAAACGAAGCCCTTCACTGGTGTTTGAAAAAAATTGAGACTGAATCGACTTGCCAACAGTCTTAGCGGTTCCGTTGGCGTCATACGTCTGGATCACAACCGGAATCGGAATTCCCGGCGCCCAACCGCCGCCAATCGGCGCGACTATCTCAAAGGCGCCCATCTGGTTTGACCGAGGAACCAACTGTTCGTTGTCTTCATCGGTTACGGGTTTGATGTTCTCAGACGCCACGCTCTCAACATCAGCGGGGTGGACGACGTTGACGGTCAATTCTTCAGTTTCGATTACGGGATGCTCTTTCAAGCCATGCTTGACCTTCCATTCGCCCTGGATATCAAATGGGCGGTTGAAGGTTCCGCCGCGATACACCGTAGAAGAATTAAACAAATCGGTAATCGGAAATGTGGAATTCTCTCCGGTCGGGTCAGTGACGTTCCAAATCACGACATCGTTATGCGCGAAGCGGGTAAAGGTGTTCCCTTGCGCCTCCTGCACCAGATCAAACGGAGACACCGCCGAATCGGGGTGGCGGTGGAATACATTCACCCACGAATTAACGGGGACCTTAATATCATCTGGAACAAAATTCTGCTCGTTGCTAAATTGGGCTGGCGGATGTTGTAACACCATTTTGGGCTTGACGACGTTGACCGAAATAATCACCGGCTCAACGCCGGGGTCGTCTCGAACCGTGAATTCAATATGGTGCATTCCCGCCTGTCGAGGGACGACAAAAAATTCGTACTCGCCAGGACTTTCAACAAACGCTTCTGGTCGCGCGGATGAATCTGCGGTGAGATTGAATAGGTCATATTGACTGAATTGAAATGGAAAGAAGTTATTAAACTCACCTTTGATTGCGCCGTTGCCGGTATGGCGGTTGCGGTGAAACGCCGCTTCAAACGGCGCGGGGTCTCCGGCTTGGTTGAGCACTTTGACTTGCAGTGGGACATCGCCAAAGAACTCGCTGTTTGGATTGGTGCATTGTACGGCAACCTGAATATACTCCGTGATGAGCAACTCCGAGGTGCTTTGGGTGATATGCCCTTTCGCGGTCGCGTTGACTTCGATCCTTGAGAAAATCACATCCATCTTAACTTGATGTTTGGCGTACGCGTAATCAAAATCCGCAACCAGCGTCGCGCGGCCTGGTTCCTGACCAACGACAACAAACCCCTTATCTTTGTGCATAACCGCAATAAGCCCCTCTAAATCGGGGAACGGGTCGTCGTCGCCAATCACAGCGACTTTTTCACTTGATGATGAAAATGTCAGATGCGAGCTGGTTGCGGTCAGTTTGTCGCCCGCATGATCTCCACGCAGAATGGTTGCAACCGGCACAAAGTTAAACATTGCGCCAGGATTGGTATACTCAACTTCAATCACTTCTTCATTTACCCGTTCAACCCGGAAAAACTGAGGACTGCGCGGTTCAATTTCCGCCTTCAGGTCATAATCCGTCCGGGAACGGGCAACCACCGTATCTCGCGCCCCAGTCGCGTTGTCATCAACGAGAATGACGCAATCCCCCAGTTTGTCTCCAATGATAATTGTGCCGTTCGCGTCAACCGTCGCGACATCGGGGAGGCTCGGCGTAAAAGTTAAATTCGCTGGGCCGACCGGAACAATGGTGTCGTTCGATTTCTCAACGGTTACGTTGATAATTTCTGTCGGGCCCGCTTCCAAACTCACCACCGATTGAGGCGTCGCGTGCAGTTCAGAAATAAGAACGGGAACATCCGTGATGATGGCGCCCTCCGGCGTAAACGAGAAACCGACGTTTACATCAAACGGCAGCGGCGCGGGCATAATCGCCGGGGCTTTATAATCGCCAAGAATATTGATCCTCCCGGTTTGGAACTGCCCGCCAAGCGTCTCATTGACTTTCCAATAGACATCATTGATCGGGTAAAAAACGCTATCGAATTCGATTCCCGCTTGAAACGTGACCGTTTGCTTCAAGCCGACATCGGCGTTATTAGGCTGAATGATAAATTCGCCGAATCGGGGAACAATCGTAACCGCCGCCGTAGCGCTCGCGCTTGTATCTGTTGCATGGCGAACCTCAAGAACCACCTCAATCGGCTGGGCGTCCGAGAGGTCCGGCGCCGAATATAAACCAAACAGCGGGCTGGCCTCGCTTGCTTGAAACGTCCCAACCGACGCATCGCCTCCCTCGACTCCATTCACCGAATATTTCCAATTCGTGGTATGTTCTTGCGGGTCGAGAATGGCAAACAACTGCGTGTCTTCTTCGACGACGCTTGCTATGTGGGGGATGAGTTCGATGCCTTTATTGTCATACCAATGCGAGGAGAAAACAAACAAGTCGTCCTCGCTGACAAAACCATCTTGATTGAAGTCCGCAGGAGAACCAGACAGTTGAACGTACCATTCCCGCATGAACAAAAGCAGGTCCGATTGATCGACAACGCGGTCTCCGTTGAGGTCGCCTAATTCAACTTGTGAAAAAGACGGGAGGGCGAGAAAAACAAAAAGCGAACAAAACAGGGCGGCTATAAATAGACTTCTCTTGGAATGATTCATTCACCCACTCCATCATAGATATCAGATTAGATTAAATCGTCGGGAAAAGATGAAATTCTTGGATGCGCCAAAAATCGGCGTAGGCGGATATCCCTCAAAGTGAATGTAACTTAACAATATTAGTCATATTTGTAAAGAGAATTTTTGAAAAGAACTGAAATTCAGTAAAAATAAACATGGAAATCTTATTGATTAAGCATAAAAAAATGGAAGGAGCGAATATCGCCGCCCCTTCCATTCGCAGAACGCCAAATTGCTTCTATTTAAATTTCTGACAGATAGAACCTCGCCCAGTTGTTATAAATATCACGTCCAACAACTTGTTCGAGAGCCTCTTTCGCTTTTTCGTGATTTCCCTTGCCGAGATATCCCAATGCCATCAGATAGAGCGCGTTCGACTCACGCATCGACGGGCTTTCTCCCTCGCCAAATTTTGCAAAGAAATCGACGTCTTCTGATGAGCCAAGTGTTTTTTCACCGGCTTCAATCATCTCGTCAAAACATTTGGAGGCATTCTCTTCGTCGCCTAATGCGCGGTTCGCCAAGCCTTGGTAATAGGAATATTGCCTTGGCTCCCGGATATTTGTTGCAAGTGATTTATTGAAGTAAGCCTCTGTTTTTTGCTCATCGCCAAGCGCTTGATAGGCAAGCCCGGTGTAATAGAAAATTTGCGGGTCGCGATCATAGTTACGGTTGCGGCCCATTTGATGATTTTCGGGATATTCATCCGCCGCGAGGAAATCTTCAAGCGCTTTTGCAAACTCGCCCTGCTTGTATCGCTCGACGCCGCGCAGCATGTGTGCATCCGTATAAGTATCATGAAGTCGGCGATTGCCTTCCTGGATGTGGAAGTAGTAGTCATCTAAATATTGGATCGCCTTGTCGTATTGCTCGCCCTGCACCAACGCAATAATGGCGCGGGTCAACGCCGATTCATTTTTTGCGACCACCTCATGGTTTGCTTCGAGAATTTGAATGCGCGTTTCGACTGGCGCCAGGTTGCCTTCATATAATTTGTCGAGTTCATAGTAATAGCGCGGGTCGAGCGGGTTGTGCTGAATCGCGGTTTCATAACTTGCGATTGCCTGGCCAAAATCGCGGTTAACGTCATAGTACGCCCACCCCAGGTTGCGGTGAGCAATCGCCAACGCCGACTCATACTGCACCGCCTTCCGCCACATTTCGATTGCTTGTATCGGTTGCAAATCGAATAACAAATTACCCAAATAATAGTACGCCCGGCTATCTTGCGGGTTCGTCTCAATCGCAAATTGCAAAACGCGGATCGTCTCTAAACGATAAGGGAAGCAGTAATCCGTCGGGCTTTTCCGGGCGAGTTCAAGTTGTTGAATCGCTTTCTTTTCATTGCCGCTCAAGTGGCTAAGAAAAGCCAAAGTATAATGAACCGTCGGGTAATCGCTTAAGCCTTCAACTTCAGAATCTACGGCGAGCGTTAAAATTTTCTCCGCGTCATCGCTTAGCCCTGCATTCATGTAATCCTGCGCGAGTTCCAGATACGATTCAGGATCATCCTTGAGAATGCGCGCCAACTCGACCTGATCACTTTGACTGGCTTGTTGATCTCCGCGACGCGCAAGCGCTCGTTCGTTCCAGGCGAGAAAATCTAACGGGTCAATGCGCAATGCGCGTTCGGTGCTTCTTACAGCGCGGCGGGGTTGCTTGAGTTGTCTCTGTAACGCACTTTTGAGGCCAAGCGCTTTGGTATTAAGCGTGTTTACTTCGAGGCTTTGATCAATCAAAGCAAGCGCTTCGGCATAATTACCGCGCAGGCTTTCAATCTGCGCCAAGTTAAAATACGCCGCGCCGCGAAATTCATAATCCCAAACGGCGCGATAGAGGTTCTCATACGCGTCGTCAAGTTTGCCTTGCTTCTGCTGGACTAATCCTAATTGATAGTAGGCCTCGCAATCACGCGGGCGGGTATAGTTCTTAGAAATGCGCTCGACCGCTTTTGAGAAGTAAGCCTCGGCTTCTTCATAGATTCCCCGTCGCGCCGCATCCAACCCCATCTGAATATTCGACCGCGAATCGAGCGGGTCGCGTTTTAGCGCTTCTTTAAAATACTCAGTCGGATCTAAGCGGGCGTTATGAAACTGCTTGATGCGCAATCCCGTCAGATACAATTCTTCAACAGATTCGATTTTATCCGGGTCCTGCGGCGGTTCGACGGTTTTAGGCCGTTCATCAGGAACGTCTAATTTCACTGGAGAGTATTCAACGAGTTTTTGTCCGCCCTGCGTTATTAGCGAGACAACAATGTCTTCTTCTTTGGCGCCTTGCGGCATCTCGATGATTTCTTTAAACGGCTTGGCGGGCGATACGTCAATTGGTTTGTAGCGTATGTTTTTGCCGCTAATTCGAAGCGATAGCATGACATCACGATGATGCTCGGTTGTGTTAATTCTAAGATGAATTTGATTATCCGAATTGACTTCGAGATTGACCGCCGCGTGTTGGTTTGCTGATTTCACGCCGCCGATTTCACGTAACGGATACCAAGTCTGCACCGCCTCTTTGACTTCGTAGGGTTTGATCCAGCTGTAATCCGGTTGATTGTCTGAATACGCGCCCGCCATTAATTCCGCATAAGGACCGTCAGCATCCGTCAACACTTGGGTATCCCACATGCTGCCTTCCGGGCCCGGGCCCCATTCCCACAGTTTGGCGCCTTTTACGATATGTGGGTTGGCGACGTGGACAACGCCCGCATCTTGCCCATGGTCATAGCCGCCCAGAAAGCCCTCTTTGAGATCATGCGCAAAAATCGAGACCGGGTTGGGATGGTTCTTCCACCAGCTTAAATCGACGCCATCATAATCAACGCCGCGATAGCGTGTACGTCCAATCGGCCAGTGGACGAATTCATTTTTCGAATGATAAACGCCGTACTCTGTCGACGGTGGGAAGAAGACTTGATAATCGTCGTTGACATGGGTCGCCACATTCGCCCAATACAAAATCGAGTTCGTCGTATCCGTGCGGTTATACATACGGATTTTGGCTTCAATTCTCGAACTGCCAGGGAACAACGAAATGCCGATGCTCCATTTCATGCGGTGGCGCGGCTCGATCTCGCCGAACCAGATGGTCTTGCTGCCGTCGTTATTTTCAACTAACCGATAATTCATCGGCATAAAGGTCGATGCGCGGTGATGATGAAAGACACACCACTCGATTCCGCCCGACACCCAAGCGCCCAACATACCGATTTGCGAGGGCTTTATCACATGTTGACGGTAGAACAACTCATACCCGTTGGTCTTGTCAGTCGCATAAAACAAACGCCCGCCCATCTCAGGCAAGACGCACAATTTGATATATTCATTCTCAAGATAGAGCGCGTTGTAAGTTTGTTCTTCTTTCTGGTTCGACAACGATTCCTGCAAAGGATACGGGTAGATGACCTTGCTGGCGCCCTGATAGGAAAGCGGCTTGCGAAACATCGGGTTCACGTCATCTTCGCCAGTGAGATACGTCGGCAAAACCAACGGCTCTTCCCAGATTTTTACGGAACCGTTCTGTGCGGCGCCCCACTGCGCCATGAAGCAAAACAGCAAACCGAATGCGATAGAAAAGCGATAACGTGAATTCAACATGATGAGGCTCCCCTTCTTGTATGAAATGCTACTCACTATTTTTCATATTTCTCGATGAATGGATAGGCCAAATATCAATTATTGTGGTTCATCCGGTAAGTGAGTACCTACATTGATGGATGGTCATGATTTTGATTACGAAAACATATCCCGGCGTATCAATAATTGACAAACCAAATCAGGCATGGGTGCAACTCTGGGAGCGCCTGTGCAAGCGGTCTTAAAACCCGAAATCATTTATGGTAAATTGGGTGTTGGCTGCAACTCAATCGTTGCGCCGCATTCATCATTCTATGAAAAGAGGCATCGTAATGTTACGCACCATCAAAACATCATTCATTCTTACCTCACTCGCTTTGATTCTTACAATGAACGCTGTTCAGGCGGCGGACGACGGCTTTGCTCCGTTGTTTAACGGCAAAGATTTATCGAATTGGGAGCAACACGGCGGTGAAGCGGTTTATACCATTGAAGACGGCGCCATTGTTGGAACCTCCGTCCCAAAAACGTCGAACAGTTTTCTCTGCACCAAGAAAATGTATTCTGATTTCATCCTTGAAGTGGAATATATAGTTGATCCAAAACTCAACTCCGGCATCCAGATCCGCAGCAACGTCTATGACGAAGACAAAGTGTATGAATACAAAGATGCTGACGGAAAACTCCAAAAGAAAAAAGTCAACGCTGGCCGCGTCCACGGCTATCAAGTTGAGATCGACCCCGCCCCGCGCGCTTGGTCAGCAGGCATCTATGACGAAGGCCGCCGCGGCTGGCTCTACAACCTGGAAGGCGATAAAAACGCTAAAGCCCGCGCCGCCTTCAAACAAAATGAATGGAACCATTATCGCATCGAATGCAAAGGCGACTCACTCAAAACCTGGATCAACGGCGTAGCCGCCGCTGACCTGAAAGACGACATGACCCCGACCGGCTTCATCGCATTGCAGGTTCACGGAATCGGCGACAGTCAAGAAAAAGCCGGGACGCAAATCCGTTGGCGAAATATCAAAATCAAAGAACTCAAATAATGTTCGCCCATGTAATCGCGTTTCACCGAACCAACGAAAGCAAAAAACAATGACGACAAAAAACAGTAATCATCCAGTCAACCGTCGACAAATCTTAAAAACGGGCGCTGCGGCGACAGCGGGGCTTTGGATCACCTCAGGGTTGTACGCGGCAAACGCACAGTCGCCGAATGACAAACTCAACATCGGCGTGATCGGCATCGGCGGCCAAGGCCGCGCCAACCTGAACGCGGTCGCGCATGAAAATATCGTGGCGCTCTGCGACGTCGACGACGAACGCGCCGGCGACGCCTATGATAAGCATCGCCAGGCGAAGAAGTATTTCGATTACCGGACGATGCTCGACGAGATGGGAAACCAGATTGACGCGGTCGTTGTCAGCACGCCCGACCATACCCATTTTCATCCTGCCATGGCGGCGATGGATATGGGAAAGCACCTCTATTGTGAAAAACCGATGGCGCACTCTATCTCTGAAATTCGCGCCATGACCGATCTCGCAAAGAAAAACAAACTGGCGACGCAGTTAGGCGTCCAGCGTCACACCATCCCGAATGTTCATCGCGTAGTTGAGATCATCCAATCGGGCGCCATCGGCGAAGTGCGCGAGATCTATTCCAAACTGGGCGGCGACCGCGGTATGCCCGCCGTCCCGACCGAATTCCCGCCTGTACCCAAACACCTCAAGTGGGACCTGTGGCTTGGCCCGACAAAAGAACGTAAATACAGCCCCGAATATTGCCCTTACAAATGGCGCTTCTGGTGGGATTTTGGCACTGGAGAAACCGGCAACTGGGGCTGCCATATTCTCGACATCCCCTATTGGGCGCTAAAACTCGAACACTGCAATAAGGTGTCTGCCTGGGGGCCGGAGCTCGATAAAGACCGCACGCCGAAAGAACTCTCCATGAAATATGAGTTCCCCGCGAGAGGCGACCTGCCGCCTGTGACCTTACATTGGGTTCACACAACGAAACCAATCAAGTCATTACAGGAACGCGGCATCCCGCAAGACGGCAACAATATTTTTGTCGGATCAAAAGGCACTTTAGTGTGCGGCTTTGACAAGCGCAAACTCTACCCTGAAAATAAATTCGCTGATTACAACGAACCCGCACCGAGCATTGCCGATTCACCCGGCTTCCGTCAGGAATGGATCAACGCGTGTAAAGGCGGCGAGACCGCGACATGCAACTTTGACTATAGCGGGCCGATGGCGGAGACCGTCATTCTCGGCAACACCGCTTACCGCGCCCAAAAAGATTTTGAATGGCAATCAAAAACGATGACGGCAGTAGGCGCGCCGTCAGCCGAGCCATTTTTGCGTCCGACGTTTCGTAAAGGGTGGCCTCAAGTATGATGAGTTATGATTGAGAAGAATAATCCTTCCCATTCATACTATTGACAACTGATATCATCCACTGTTCGAGCGAAGTCTTCATTGGCTTCGCTCGTTCTTTTTGCTGAGCAATAACATTTTTCGCTTCTAACGGGTCGTCATGTAGGTTGTACAATTCAAACTTCACGGATGAATCTTTGTTTTGAATCCGATGGAGTTTCCACGGCCAATCTAACCAGGCGGAATGTCCGGGGAACGTATTATCGGGATATTGCGTTTTGATTTCCGCCGCGTCTAAACGCAACCTGCTAACTTGGCTAATTTGGCTCCCGCTTTGTTGCGACTTCAACAATTCCGGCATCCACTCACGGCTAGGCGTACGTACGCCTTTAGAGGGGTAACTCCAAAAACCAATCGGTGGACGTTCAAATTTTTCTCCTTGAAAGAGAGACGCTAAACTGACTCCATCCAGTGGAGGTTGATTGGGTAAATCAACGCCTGTGATATCAAGCAAGGTTGGGTAGATATCGCTGGTGGAACATGGAATGGATGTTTGTTGCGGCGCCTTGATTTTACCTGGCCATTCGACAATTGCAGGGACGCGTAATCCGCCTTCATAGATTTGGGCTTTGTGCCCGCGCCCGCCCGTACTGCCATGTTTGGGCAAGCCGCCATTGTCGCTGCAATACCACAGCAGCGTATCCTGATGAATATTCTTTTCCCGAATCTGATTGCGCAACTTTCCAAACGCGCGGTCCATGCCCGTAATTTCACCGAGAAAATGTTGATACGATTCCTCTTCGTCTTTATACAACTCGCGGTCGCGCTCAATTGCCTCGTGCGGTAAATGAGGTGAACCAAACCAGACGACAGCGAGAAAAGGCTGATCATTCTTTGAATGGCGCTCAATGAACTCAAGCGCCGCATCAACAATCAACATCGAACTTTCGCCCTTGGTTTGAATCGCGTTGCCTTCGCGGCTCATCACGGCATCGTTGTCATAAAAATTGGGAGCAGAGAGCCATTCATCAAAGCCGCTTGCGCCAGGATTCACGGGGCTTCCCTTCTGCACGGAACCAAGATGCCATTTACCAAAATGCCCGGTTACATACCCAGCCGACTTTAACGCTTCGGCAATCGTAATTTCTTGAGGCCGCAACGTGTTTCCCCATGAGAAGCAGCCGAAACGGTTTGGGTGCCTTCCCGTCATTACGCTGCCCCGGGTCGGAGAGCAGACAGGAGCGGCGGCATAAAATTGCTCAAAGCGCAGCCCTTCTTTTGCGAATGAATCAAAATTAGGCGTGTGGAGAAGCGGATGTCCATTATACGCCATGTCGCCCCAACCCTGGTCGTCTGCCATACAGAGAATGATATTCGGGCGCTCTGGCGGGTTCGCGTTGCTGATTTGGTGAACGCCAAATAGGGTTGCGCTCGCACCGAGTGCGGTCGATTGTAGAAAACTGCGCCGATTGTTCTTCATCGCATCATCCATTTTCGCTTCCCCTTTGCCTTGCCCATTCACAGTGAATTCGTTATTTATATTGCGTTGTCTAATTTCACCCGAAATCAACGGAGAAAAAAATGTACGTTGTATGCGTAACAGTTTATGTTGTTCCTGGAAAAGAAAACGAGTTCATTGAAGCCACATCGCTCAATCACAAAGGAACCCGCCAAGAGCCGGGCAACCTGCGCTTTGATGTGCTTCAAGCCAATGATGACCCGGCGCGTTTTTTTCTCTATGAAGCCTATCGTAGTGAAGATGACTTCAAAGCACACCAACAGACCAACCACTATCTCACCTGGCGCGAGACCGTCCAGGATTGGATGGCGAAAAAACGCGAAGGCGTCAAACACACCAGCCTCTTCCCGACTGACGGCGACTGGTAAGTCAACTTGGGTCACTCTGCGTTTTTGGCGATCTCAATATCGTTTAACACATCCTTGTAGAGTTTTGTCCAATCGACATATCCGACCCGGTTTGTCCATAGCGGGTTTTTGTATTGCTGCATGGCCAATTCAGAATACGTCTTCCAGTATTGCGCCGCCAAGATCAATTCTTTAATCGCCTGCTTTTGGTATTCAGGCTTTTTTGTTTCACGAAATAGCGCGACTTCGGCGGAACCGCGTATTTTGTGGGCATAGTATTTTCCCAAATTGGCGATGGTCTTGATGTCTTGCAACGTCTGGCGCAATTCTTTGTTGCCGTTGTGATCAATTCCTTTTAACAATTCAAGCGCCTTGTCTGCGTGTAGGTGAATTTGTTGCGATACCTCCAAAGGCGTCGTACCCTTCAATGCCTTCCCTTCAACAACGCTTTTGACGTAATCCGGGATCGAAATATTGTCCGTCCCCGGGTGCGGCTTCAAATCAATGAAGAAGTTGACATCGTTGAACCCTGATTCGGTTTTTGCATAGAACGGACGGCTCTTGCAGCCTTCGATGTACCACTGGAAATCCAACGATCCCCAATGAAACCCGGTCGTCAATGGGTAAATCATTGACGCGTGTTGCCAGGCGTCAAACAAGGATTCGCTCGCAGCGCCGGGAAAACGGTACGCGAGAATTTTCTGGAATCGCTCATTGGTCAGATCAGGGTCATACCCCAACCGGCCCCAGATCATCCAATGATACCAATGTTTTTTGATCTCAATCTGGCGCGGCGACTCCGGCTCTTTACTAAGAAACTCCCGCCCCCATATATATTGATCGGAGCCATAGTAAAAACCGCGCGAAACATCATACGGAATATTCTTGATAAACGAGCGCACGAAGTCAGGCGCACCCCAACGGAAATAATACGAATCGTCGTTGCGCAGCGTCCATATTGTTTTCAGATCGCCGATATCCTTGACGAAGCCTTGATGGTAAGTCTGTTGGGTCGAACTAAAGACATGCGCCTTGGCGTATTTGAAACTGAAAATAAATTCGACATTGTCTTTCTCAATCAACGGCGCAAACTTACGCGCGATGTCTTGCGCTCCCGTCATGTGTTGGCGGTGAATGAAGGTAATCTGTCTTTCGGGGAACATCTTGGCGGCGTCTAACGCGCCCTGGCCGTAAGTTTGAAACGCCCATTCTTCTTTTTGATCCATATCAGCGCCGTGCATGTTCTCGCCCGTGGTCAGGCCGATACCCGCCAGGTCGGGGTAGGTCACAAACATCTGCTTGACGCTCTTGCGAAAATAATCAACGGTGGTTGGGTTGTCAATCTTATCGGTGATGCCGTATTTGCCCTGAGTTCCATTGACGAAGATGTTCCAGGTGACGAAGTAAAAATCGACGTTGCGTTCTTTGCCGTAACGCATCACCTCGCGCCAGAATTTGATCTTGTCATCCATGCTGATTTTTTTGAGCGTCTCGACGTTGTTGATGATTTCCGGCGCGTCAAACCCGATTCCGTTGAGCGAGTAATCTTCTTTCCAATCTATGGTTGAGCGCTGCACGTCATCTAACGCAACATCTTCATACCCAGGTACGCGCACCAGCGACGGAAACGGGTGCAGGCTCCACAATGAGATATAGTTGTAACGATAGGTCGCGAGCGTATCAATATATTCTTTCCAGAAGTCCATCGACCACATTTCAGCGATATTGTTTTGGGCGGCGTCACATACGTCGGTGTAACTAGGCGTGCGCACATCCAGCGGCGCATTGAACTTCGTCCCTCTCATCGCCATATAGGGGGAGTGTTGAATGTTCTTAACATTTTCAAGCCCATCCACAGCGATAATTTCAGCGAGTTCCAGCCCGCCATACATGAGACCGGCTTCATCCGCGCCAATGACCTTGATAACCGTTTGCTCATCTTTTTTTTGTGTTTGTATTTGAAAACTTTCTGGAATGGACTCATCTGATGGTTCATCAATTGAAAAATAAATTGCCGTCCCATCTCTATATGATTCTGAACTAAATTTCAAAACGACCTTTACATTGTGCTTGTCGGCTTGAATTACTTCTTTGATTTTTTCGATAGCGAATTGAGATTGAGGTTTGCCAACGGTATCATAAATGTAAAGATTGCTCGCTTGGATTTGGCTAATCGAAATAAAAATGCCGATAAACACAAATAAGAAAGATTTTTGTATATGCTGAAGAATATAGGCCATGACTGTCTCCCCAAAATGATTAAAACATTCTTTCCCAAACTGACTGCGCTATGATATCAAATTGAAACTTCCACGTCTTGGCCTTACATCAGTCATTTTAATTAATAAAGGCTAATCATGAAACAGACCTTCTTCATTACACTTTTAGTTGGATCATTCGCAATTCTGGGATACGCCAAACCAATTCATCATTCACAAATTATTTTCCCTCATCAAGATAAGCACGTTCATGGCAGCAGTCTGGTTGAGCTGCCCAATGGCGACTTGCTGGCGGCATGGTTTCAGGGTAGCGGTGAACGATCCGCCAATGATGTCGTCATCAACGGCGCCCGGCTCCAGAAAGGCTCAACAAAATGGAGCGACATATTTTTAATGGCGGACACGCCTAACCTACCAGACTGCAACCCGGTGTTATATTTAGACCCAAGCAAGACTCTGCGACTGTTTTGGATCGCCGTCCGCGCCAATGGCTGGCAACACTCGCTGCTTCGCGTGAGGACTTCAAACGACTACAACACCAATGCCGCGCCGAACTGGAACTGGCAGGATGTCATTCTCTTGCAGCCCGGCGAGCAATTCGCCCAAGCGATTCAACAAGGCTTCAAAGAGCTCGACCCGCCCGAAGATATGTGGGCCGACTACGCCCCGCCCTATACACGACTTGTTGAAGAAGCCGCCCAAGACAAAAATAAACGCCAGGAAGGTTGGATGACGCGCAATCACCCCACTCAACTTAAATCAGGGCGCATTCTGCTGCCGCTCTATTCAGACGGTTTCAACATGGGACTCGCCGCAATCTCAGACGACGGCGGAAACACATGGCGGGCGAGCAAGCCCATCGTCGGCCTTGCGGGCATTCAACCGACGTTTGCGCAACGAGAGAACGGCGACATCGTTGCTTACATGCGCGACACCGGCAGGCCGCCCAATCGCGTCATGCAAAGCCTGTCGAAAGATGACGGAGAAACATGGTCGGTGATGGTCGATACCGACATTCCCAATCCAAGTTCGAGCCTGCAAATCAGGGCGCTACAGCAAAATGACTATTGGATCATGGTCCATAATGATACCGAAGATAATCGCGGCAGCATGGCGGTTGCGCTCTCAAACGATGAAGGCGAAACCTGGAAATGGTCGCAAAATATCGGGCGCACTGAATCGTATGGCTATCCTTCGCTCATTGAAGACAAAAACGGCTTGATTCATATTTCGTATACATACAAGACCTCAGAAGGAAATACCATAAAGCATGAAACGTTTTCAGTTGAATGGATAAAAAGTCAGAGCGAATAATACGAGAAACCATCTCAATAATATTTGTAACATCGTTGTACACTGGGGCGGGTACATCTCTCTTCGCTTCGGTGCGGGCTTTCAGGCCCTTTTTCACAGGCGCTCATTGAGATACACCCGCCCCAGATAAGGCCTGCTTAGAAAAAATCCTTGGGTAGCGGGTTGTGAAGTTCGTTTTTTGAGATGGTTTCTATAAGGCTTTGTCAAACTTTACGCGAATTGGAGTTTGAAATGCAGGAAGTAAATCTTATTGCGAATAACGCACTAAGGCTGGTTGTTGTTTTCATCTTGTTGCTATTCACCCGTCCCAGCGTTTGCGATGAATTTGATTTCGAAAAACTACACGAGGTTTTCTCGACCCATTGCTATATCTGTCACGGCGAGGGCGATCCCGCCGCTGGGCTTAACCTCGAACAATATGACAGCCTGGAAAAAGTGCTAGACGACCTTCACGTTTGGACGAGTGTTATCTCCCGCGTCAAAGCGGGTGAGATGCCGCCAAAAAACTCATTACCTCTCGATGAAGATCAACAAACCCAAATCGTTGATTGGCTCCAAAACACGATTCAAGATTCGCTTTGCGGCGACGGCATCGACCCCGGCCCTCATTCCGTCCGGCGCCTGAATCGCAATGAATATTCCGCGACCATTCGCGACCTGCTCGGCATCCATTTCGATTCAGGCAGCAGCCTGCCCGCCGACGGCTCCGGCGGAGAAGGCTTTGACAACGCCGCCGAGACTCTCTTCTTGTCGCCCGTCCATGCCGAACGCTATTTAGAATCCGCCAAAGAAGCGCTCGAATATGCGGCGAAGGAACCAAACTCGAGAGAACAAATATTCATTGCAAAACCAAACGAAGTAACGAGCGCATTCGAAGCGGGCAAAATGACCATCCATCGCTTCGCCTTCCGCGCATTTCGCCGCCCAGTGACAGAACACGAACTCGACCGCTACATGACTTTGTTTCAAACAATGTATCAACGCAACCAGTCGTATGAGTCGGCGGTGTTTTATGCGATGCAGGCGATATTGATTTCACCCCATTTTCTTTTTTTGGTTGAACAGCCAAACCAAAGCGAGATGGTCCGTCCCGTCAGTGATTACGAACTCGCGTGTCGGCTATCGTATTTTTTGTGGTCGAGTATGCCGGATGACGAGCTGTTTGACTTGGCCGCTGAAAAACAACTGCACAAGAGGGATGTTCTCAAACAACAAATTAAGCGCATGTTGAATGAGCCGAAGCAAGAAGAATTTAAAAAGCGTAGTTACATCAATTTCGAAGATCGCAAACTATACGAATTCGCCAATAACTTTGTCAGCCAATGGCTGGGCACGCGCGAACTCGGCGTCAGCAGCCGCCCCGACCAAAACACGTTCTCTAACTACAACGAGATTCTTGAATCCGCGATGAAATACGAACCCGTCTACGTATTTCAAGAACTGCTCGCCAATGATTTATCATTGCTGAACCTCATAGATTCCGACTTCACATTCGCCAGCCGTCAGTTGGCGCAGCATTATGAAATTCAAAAGCAGGTCAATGTACCCAATCAACAATTGACGCGGGTTGAGTTACCTCCAAAAAGCCATCGCGGCGGAATCATAACCATGGCGGGCGTCTTAACGGTCAGTTCTTATCCTCACCGGACCAGCCCGGTACTGCGCGGCAAGTGGATCATGGAAACCGTGCTGGGAACGCCGCCTCCACCTCCGCCGCCCGATATCCCTGAATTGCCCGAAAACCATTCCGACGAAAAACCAAAAACGCTGCGCGAACGCTTAGAGATTCATCGCGCAAACCCCGCCTGCGCGTCGTGCCATGACCGCATTGATCCATTGGGATTCGGCTTAGACAACTTTGACGCCATTGGCCGTTGGCGAACCAAGGACGCCAACCAGAAAATTGATGCGAGCGGACAATTGCCAAACGGCGACCAATTCAACGGGCCGGATGAATTGAAGCAAATCCTGCTTGAACGCAAAGATGACTTTGTCCGGCACTTGACCGCAAAAATGCTGGGCTACGCTTTAGGACGCGGCCTTATCATGGAAGACTACTGCACGGTTGACCGCATTGTTGAAGAGTTAAAACGCAACGATTACAAAGCACAAACCTTGTTATGGGAAATCATCCAAAGCGTTCCGTTTCGATATCATAAAGCGAAAGAAGCGCCAGCGCAGCAAGTGGGTATGGCAAGTAATAAAAACAATTAGAAGACATCTCAATATTTTACAAATTTGTTAGTACGGCAATAGGTGCAACTCTGCTCGCTTCAGCGCGGGCTTTCATGCCCTTTTGCTCAGGCGCTCCCAGAGATGTACCCATGCCTGGATAGAAAATTTGTAGACTTTTAAATTGATTATTACAGTAAACATTTCTATACTGATTTGTTGTCAATGATTTGGAGCGAGTAAATGGGGACGCAATCAAACAAACTCACCCGACGCACATTATTACGCGGAGCCAGCGCCGCATTGGCTTTGCCGTGGCTCGAAGCGATGGCGCCGTTGGCGAGTTTCGCGAACTCCGGTCAAAATGGGCTAGATGAGCAAGCGCCGGTTCGCATGGCGGCGCTGTTTATGCCCAATGGCGTTTACCCCAAAATGTGGACGCCCGATTCTGACGGACATGACTTTGAACTGTCCCCTTCTCTCTTGCCTCTCAAAAATTTAAAAGACGATATTCTGGTTCTAACGAACCTTTGGAACGCAGGCAGCAATACCGGCGATGGTCATTACGTCAAAGCAGCGGGCTTTCTCACCTGCCGTACCATCAACAAAACCGTGGGCGTTGACCTCAACAGCAACGGCATTTCGGTTGACCAACTCGCCGCGCTTCATACCAAAACCAAGACGCCGATCGCATCCTTAGAACTCGGGACGGAACCCGTCCACACCGGCGTCGACGTCAACGTCGGCTATACCCGCGTATACGGCGGACACATCGCCTGGCGAACGCCCACCAGTCCGCTTGCGAAAGAGATTAGCCCCCGTTTGGTCTATGAACGCATGTTCCGCGCCAGCCAACTTGGCCCTACAGACGCACGCGACGATATGCCGTTGCTCGACTTGGTTCTTGAAGATGCAAACCAATTACGCCGCCAGTTGGGCGCATCCGACAAAAACCGCATGGATGAATACTTACATTCCGTCCGTTCGCTTGAAGAGCGAATCGAACGCGCCAACAGCCCTGATGAAGAAACATGGGAGCCGCGCGCTGCGTTTGATCCAGAAGAAATGCCGCCGGAGGGCGTTCCCAAAGAACACGCTGAGCATGTCCGCTTGATGATGGACTTGATGGTGTTGGCGTTTCAGACTGATTCAACTCGAGTTTGCACCTTCATGTTCGGAAACTCGGTTAGCAACAAGAACTTCTCGTTTGTTGAGGGCGTCGACGGCGCTCACCATTCGATTTCACATCATCAAAAAGACAAAGACAAACTACGCCAGTATCAACTTATTAACCAATGGCATGTCGAGCAATATGGGTACCTACTCAACCGCTTAAAGCAAATCAAAGAAGGCGAAAAGACCTTGCTCGATAACTCAATGATTCTATTTGGCTCCGGTCTCAGCGATGGCGACCGTCACGACCCTCATAATTTACCCATCATCATAGGTGGACGCGGCGGCGGCAGAATCAAGACCGGGTTCCACAATAAATATGGCAAAGACACGCCGCTCGCCAATTTATATGTATCCATGATGGATGCGTTCGGCGCTCCTGTCGAACGCTTTGCCGACAGCACGGGCCATCTACCCGGCGTTTTGGTTTAAAGCCCCCCCTCGTTCCACCATTTCTCTATCGTACGACAGAGAGCAATTCTTATTAAATTCCTAAAATTTACCTTGACATTCAATCGGTTTTTTCATTCAATAGATAGTATAGATAGTTTTATCTACACAACTTAAATCTGGGGAGGTCACATAGTATGAAAAAATTAGGTATGGTAATGCTCGGTGTATGCGTTTTTGCAGCATCCGGCGTAATAGCGCAAGATGCACCTCTTTCGCTTAGCGCTGGTTGGGCGAACGCAGCGCCAACCATCGACGGCATTGTAAACTTGGATGAGTATGCAACCGCCGCTCGCATCAGTATTAATGCTCTCGATGAAACACCACCAGGCGTCAGCACGACAGATGCCGGTCTAGTCGGCGGCCCGAATGCCGACGGCAAACAATCCATCGAAGATTCAAGCGCGTTGGTCTATATCATGAACGACGGCGAAAATTTTTATCTCGCTTTCGATATCACTGATGATGTGAATGACACCAGCCGCACGGATGGAAATCATCGCAAAGATGGCATCGAAGTTCGCATCGATTCGGATAACAACGACACGGATGATCGTGAAGAAGGCATTGATGTCTACCCCACCCTCATGCGTGACGGAGCAACCGCTGACTTTAATGCAGATATTTCTGAAGTGGTATTTACAGAAAAATCTGACGGCACAGGCTTCATGGCTGAATTTCGTGTTAGCGCGCAAACATTCGCCGATATCATCGGTTTCGATGTCGCCATTAACGACAGTGATGACGGTGACGTAGCCGATCGCGACACCCAGTATCGCTGGACTGGTATTGATGACGCCTCCTGGAACGACCCATTCAAATGGGGCGACCTGACTCTGGCCACCGGCCCTGGCAACGGCGTATTTGGCCGCATGGTCTCAGGTCAAGCGACCTCAGCGCCGACTCTAGACGGCGTGTTAAATGCTGGCGAATGGTCGGGCGCAACGATGATCGCTTGGGACGCCAATGACGAAATTCGCCCTGGCGTCACCACCGAAGACGCGGGCGTCGTTGGCGGTCAATTCGGCAACGGTAAACAGACTTATGAAGATTCACATGCTGTTGCGTACATCATGAATGATGAAGAGTGGTTCTATCTGGCTGTTGACGTCACAGACGATGTCTTGGACTTCAGCCGCACCGAAGGAAACCATCTTAAAGACAGCATCGAACTTCGCATCGATCCCGATTTCAACAAATCTGCGGAGCGCGAAGACGGCGTCGACATTTTTCCGACGTTTATTGGCGACGGCAGTCTTGATGCTGATGGAAGCAATGACATATCAAACGGCGTCACAGTGCTCAAACCAGACGGAACGGGCTTTATCTTAGAGTTCCGCGCCAGCATGAGCGTTATGGCCCCGGTAATTGGCTTTGATATCGGCATTAACGATAGTGATGATCCAGCGGTGCAAAACCGCGACACTCAATACCGCATCTATGGCGCAGATGATTCATCATGGAACAATCCAACGATGTGGGGCGAGTTAGTTCTTTACTCGTCAAGCGTTGATTCAACCGTTTGGGAAAAATACTAATTCTCAATCTTGATTGGATTCAAAAAGCCCGGGAGCAATTCCCGGGCTTTTTTTTATGCATTTAAAAACCAATCTCCCCGGCTAAAGCCGTGAATGAAAGAGCCTACCGAAAAACATCGCAAAGTCTGCGTTCCCCCTGTTTGTACTGGAGGCGTCTATCACTTAGGAAAGCCAATTGTTATCAATGAATTCATAGTGGGATTTTGAATTACCGTCGGTGCGGCATGGTTCCAATAAACGGTCAACTCATCAATGGTTTGGTAATCGCCGAAGCCAAAATGCAACGTTGAAGTCGATTGAGAAATATAACTTGAACCGCCGTCGACAATTCGCGTCCAGTGATTGTCACTTTTTCTAGCGACCACTCGAACGCCGTAGGTTTGGGCGCTTGATCCAAGTAATTTCACATTCAACCAATTCTTACCCTGCGTCTTATTTTCAAGCAAGACAGGCTTCGCATCGATGCAATTGACGA
The DNA here is from genome assembly GCA_030765645.1 of Candidatus Hinthialibacter antarcticus. Classification (NCBI taxonomy): domain Bacteria; phylum Candidatus Hinthialibacterota; class Candidatus Hinthialibacteria; order Candidatus Hinthialibacterales; family Candidatus Hinthialibacteraceae; genus Candidatus Hinthialibacter; species Candidatus Hinthialibacter antarcticus. The sequence goes on from JAVCCE010000039.1 coordinate 42,350, forward strand.
CAATGTCCATATCGCCGTCATTATCGAAATCCAACATTGCCGAACCACGTCCCGATTCCATGCGAATACCGCTGGGTAGGCTCGGCCCTGTCACATCGATAAACTGTTTGCCTAGGTTCTGATAGAATGAAACGCCTTGCCGATAGGTATGGGTCAGGTCCATTTCATCCACTTGTGGATATATATGCCCATTGGCGGTAAACACATCCAACCATCCGTCAGCGTTAAAGTCGCACCAATTGGTTCCCCATGTGACTTTGAGAAAGCTTGGGTTCAGCAGGCCAACGATTCCGGTCACATCGTGCAACATGCCTTTTCCATCGTTGCGGTATATAAGGTCTGTCTGATTGACGTAAGAGGTGACAAATAAATCCATAAAACCGTCGTTGTCGTAGTCGCCCGGCGACATCCCCATGCTGGCGTGTTCCTGTCCGTTGGCGGTAAAAGCGCCGCCGGAAAAATAGCTGACATCTTCAAAAAAACCGTTATTGTTCTGAAACACAAAGTTATATGTCGTGTCGTTGGTCACATACAAATCGAGGTCGCCATCGTTTTCCATGTCGAATGCGACCGCCCCCATTGCTCTGCCGTTCGTCGAATTCAGGCCAAAGTCTCCCATAACATCTTTGAAGGTCCCATCGCCTTGATTGAAGTACATCCGGTCAGGTTGTGCGTCAAAATCCAATGGATGGACAAAAACGGAAACGCCGTAAAAGTCGCCGCGGCGTTCTGCATCGCGTACAGGATCAAAATCGACGTAATTTCCTGCATAAATATCCAGAAAACCATCTTTATTAAAATCGCCCACTGTGAGAGCGGCGCAATATCCGCCGTCGCCGACGCCCGCTGAGTCGGTCGCGTCGTGAAACGTACCGTCGCCCTTGTTGATATAAAGCGTATTGCGACCGAAGTTTCCGACGTATAAATCTAACCAGCCATCGTTGTTGACATCGCCAAAAACGGCCCCCATTGAATAGCCCAAATCGCCGACGCCTGCTTCAAGCGTTACATCGACAAACTGTCCCTGATCGTTACGGAACAAATAATTCCTGAAATTGCTATCTGGTTTTACCGCATCAGGCCGCCCGTTTGAAAAATAAATGTCATCATCGCCGTCATTGTCATAATCGCCGACAGCGACGCCTGACCCCATCGCGTCTAGTATCCAACGTTTGTCGGGGTGGCCTAAGCGATGCTGAAACGCCATTAACCCGCTTTGCTCTGACGCATCGACGAAATGAAATTTGCCCGGTGCAACTTCTTTAAGCGCACCTTTCTTTAAATGATTGGAGCGCTCTTTATTTTTCTCGCCGCTATCGGCGGTTACTTGTTTTGATTCTTCCGTTGAGGCCGATTTCAACTCTGCTTGAGCCATTGTAGTTGGCGACGCCTCTATTTCATCAATCATTTTTTTCAAGGCTTTTAACGGTTCTGATTCAGGATAAACCGAAAGAGCCGCAACGACGATTTTTTCACATTCTTCATATCGTTTTAATGCAAACAACGATCCTGCGACAATCTTCATATAATATTCCGTTGAGCGCATCCGTTTGTCTGAAACGATTTTTAAATACGCTAGACTTTTCTCAAACCGTTTCTGAATATACTCAATCTGCCCTAATAACAACAATATTTGGTTGTTAGCGTTTCCGTTTTCAACTAAACGCGTGAGATGTTTATAGGCAAGATCGTTTCGTCCGACTTGGCAATACTCCAACGAAATTTCAAGCGTTTCTTGGGGAGAAAGAGCATTTTGGCGGTTAAACAGCTCGAAAATTCGCACCAGTTTGGATTTTCCCCAATCGTTTAGATAGGCGCCGATCGCCCGGACCTTCTCAAGTTCATCTTTTTTCTTTTGCCTCGAAAGGCTCAGCAGTAATTGATTGTAGGCTTTTTGATGAAACGGTTGTATTTGGATCACTTTACGCAAATATTGTTCAGCTTTTTCGGGTTTGTTATCGAGGTTTTCTAACAGGCCCAACTCATAAAATACAAGTCGGTGGTTTGGTTCGAGACGAACGACTTCAAGCAAGATCCGACGCGCTTCGTCATACTTGCCTTCTTTTGACAGTACCGCCCCTTTGAGAAAAAGCGCATCAATATGCCCAGGTTCGAGTTCAAGCAACCGTGCGATCCAGAGATTGGCGTCTTCAAACTGATTATTTGAATAACCAACGATGCAAGCACGATGCAGCAGCAGAAGGTTGTTTGAATCTTCAGCAACCATCTGCTTCATTAAAGTAATCCCATCTTCAACGCGGTCAGTCTGACAATAGCAGCGGGACAATTGAGAGCCAATCATCGAATGTTGATTGGCTTTGTTATAAAGTTGTTTAACAAATTCCATCCAACTGTCATTGTAAACAACTTTCTGCAGAGCTGCGTCAATATTCCGCAAATCGTCACCAATCAACTCGGCCTGAATTGCATCAAGGGCTTGAAACCCTTTTTGTGGATTCCTGGACTCAATCGCGGTCACAAGTTCATCCACAACGAGGGATTGGTTGTATTGCGCCCAGAGATTTTCGGTTGAAATCAACAATATGAAAACTGGTAATACAAAGATTATACGTCGCATTCTATCTCCCCGATTCATGTGAAAGAAACAGTTTCGCACATCTAATTCAAGCACTTTAGTCAAGTATAACCGCGATCAGAATTAAGAACTACATTTAGCCAAACACAAATCGCCCGGAAGGTTATCCCGGGCGATTGTTCGTTTGATTACAGAGACTAGGCTTTGGCTAATACAGATGAATGCTGTTGAATTTTTCGGATCGCGACTGCGATTTGTTCCATATCTGACTTCTCGCCTAACAACATAAACTGCAAGAACCAGATTGCTTCTTCACACAAACGATCATTTTCAGGGAGATGATTGTTCTTAAACCAGCGATTAATATACTCTTTACCATAAATGGTTTGATAGCCTGCTGAATTGAGGCTTTCATCTAAAAATGGCTCTTTGTTCAAAGGAGAGTAACCCGTCGAGCAGGGGATGCCTTCCTTCTGCATTGCCGATTTGAATTTATCTCTCGGCAACCCCGAAAATTCTTTTGGATCATAACGCAGCATGTATAAGTGATACGCGCTTTGCGTAACGCCGTCATAGAGTTTCGCAGGATGGATTCCCGCAATCGGATCGAGCAAAGACGTTAGGTAATCGGCGTTATCGCTACGCCGCTTGGCTTGCGCTTCAATTCGCGTCATTTGTTGTGTGAGTATCGCGCCCTGAAACTCGGTCATGCGCGCATTGACGCCGTTATGGAGATATTGAAATCCATAAGTGTTCTTTCGCTCGCGGCCATTGCTATGAAACGAAAAACACCGGTCCATCAGTTCTTCATTTGAACCCGTAATGGCGCCGCCTTCGCCGCCGCTTAAATTTTTCGTCACTTGAAAACTAAAACACCCAAGGTCGCCAATGGTCCCAACCTTCTTGCCGCGCCATTCCGCCAGGTGCGCCTGACAGGCGTCTTCAAGAACTGGAATGTTATGCTTTTTGGCAACGGCCAGAATCTTGTCCAGATCAGCAGGATAGCCTCCCAGATGAACAGGGATAATGCACTTGGTCCGCTCGGTGATCGCCGCTTCGATCTTCGTTGCATCAATCTGAAACGATGCGCGGTCTGTGTCAACGAACACCGGAACCGCATGTTGCAGAAGAATGACGTTCACGCTGGCGACGAAAGTGTAAGGCGAAACGATGACTTCATCGCCGGGGCCGACGCCGAGAGCGTTGAGCGAGCTGAATAGCGCCGTCGTCCCGCTGGATGTCGCAATGCAATCGCGGGCGCCAAGCATTGCGGCATATTCGCGCTCAAAGGTTTTGACATAATCGCCATTGAGACGACACCAGCCTTTTTTCTCTAACACATCGCTCCAAACGTTTTTGTCGTTGGCCTGAATTTGCGGCCAGGAAGCAAACGAAGCCTTGCGCACAGGAGCGCCGCCCAATGCGGCGGGTTTTGCAGACTCTTGCGAAATTCCCCAAGGGGAAGACGTCGCAGCCAACGCGGCCCCAACGGCGGAGCGGCGCAAAAACGTACGGCGGTTTGGTTTTGTACTCATGGGTTGATCTCCTCAATCGCGGCAAAAAATATACCTATCTTCTCTCTATGCTATCAGATACTCTAAAATGGAACCAGAGAAATAAAAACAAAGTGGAGATGGGACAATGAAAGCATATCGACTTTTTCCATTGATTCTTTTGACTGTCGTAACATTCAACGCAGCGGCGTATGAAGCAGGCATCGCAAAAGTCGTCATCACGCCGCAAGATAAAATTTGGATGGCGGGTTACGCAGCCCGCAATCACCCGGCGGAAGGCGTCGAACATGATCTCTACGCCAAAGCGCTCACATTGAAAGACGACGAAGGTTCAATGGTAACCATGGTCACTATCGACCTGCTCGGCGTGACCTCAGAAATGACGCAGGCGATTTCAACTCAAGTCGAAGAAAAAACCGGGATGCCCGCGTCAAACCTGATGCTGACTTCGTCTCATACGCACAGCGGCCCGGTGGTTCGCAAAAACCTGAACGATATGTACGATCTGTCTGATGAACAAAAAACGCTAATCGCGTCCTACACGGATACATTAATCAAAAACATCATCCAAGCCGTTTTGCAATCACAGCAAAACCTTCAACCCGTTTCGTTATCGTATGGAACTGGTGAAGCGACATTCGCTATTAACCGTCGTGAATACACACTACAGGGTGTAAGAATTGGGCTGAACCCTATCGCCCCCGTCGATCACGACGTCCCGGTTTTGTCGATTCAAAATTCTGACGGCAAAGTCATCGGCATGGTATTCGGCTACGCCTGCCACAACACCACGATGGATTTTTACCAATACTGCGGCGATTATGCAGGGTTCGCCCAATTGGAACTTGAGCGTTTATATCCTGACGCGACCGCCATGTTTTGGAGCGGATGCGGCGGCGACGCCAACCCGAACCCGCGCCGCGAACTCGATCACGCCAAGTCTCATGGACGCGAATTAGCGGTAGCGGTTGCGTCTGTATTGAACGCACCAATGAAAAACCTAGACGGTTCCCTTCAAGTCAATTCATCCACAATTGACCTGCAATTAACCCCTGCTCCTAGCCGGGAAGAAATTGAACAGCAACGCGAGAGTTCAAATAAATACATACAAAGCCGGGCGCGAAATCTCTTGCAGACGCTGGTTTCTAAAGGATCAATATCCGAGACGTATCCCTATCCGATTCAAGTGTGGAAAATTGGCGAATTGACCTGGGTGGCCTTGGCGGGCGAAGTAGTCGTTGATTATGCGCTTCGCTTTAAGCATGAGTATGGCCGCGAGACGACTTGGGTGATTGCCTACGCCAACGATGTGTTCGCCTACATCCCGTCTCTGCGCGTGTTGCGTGAAGGCGGATATGAATCCGAGACATCAATGATTTACTATGGCTTACACGGCCCCTGGGCGGAAACCGTCGAGCAATCCATCGTCGATGAAGTCGACCAGTTGGTTTCTGAAATCAACTCGAAGCCATCTCAAAAACAATGATTACAAAAGAGTATTAAAACTCATGAACAATTGACAAACCAATTTTGGCATGGGTGCAACTCTGGGAGAGCCTGTGCATAAGGGCCTGAAAGCCCGCACTGAAGCAAGCAGAGTTATACCCATGCCATACACAGCGAACGATCAGGTATTTCTAGATGGCTTCTAACTCTTACTTCTTTGGCAACGCCCGCGTCGCGCCAGTCGAGATGCCGCCGTCAACCAACAGCGTCTGCCCGGTGATATATTCGCTGGCGTCCGAAGCAAGAAAGACAACCGTACCATCAAGATCGTGCGGTTGTCCGGGGCGTTTTAAAGGGATGCGGTCGCAGAGGTATTCAACCCATTCCTCGTTCTCATACATCATGGCGTTCTGAGTGGTTTTGAACCAACCCGGCGCCAGGCAATTGACTGTTATTCCATTGACGCCCCAATCGTCGGCAAGACTCATGGTCAGTTGTTTGACGCCGCCGCGGCTGGCGCAATAGGGCGCGAGGCCCGCATAGCCCGCCACGCATGTCACCGAGCCGATATTGATAATGCGTCCGTATTTTTTTTCGATCATAGACTTCGCGACCGCTTGCGAAACAAAAAACGTCCCGCGCAAATTGGCGTCGAGCACGAAGTTCCAATCATCCCAAGTGACTTCCATCGCGGGCTTGCGGCGGTTGCAACCTGCGTTGTTCACAAGAATGTCGATCTTGCCGTAATGATTAACTGCCGTGTTAACGGCGGACACAATGCTATCCTGCTTGGTTACGTCTAACTCGACGGCAAACGCTTTTCGCCCAAGCGATTCGATTTCTTGCTGAAAGGGCTTTAACGATTCCAGCGCACGGCTGGTGATGACTAAATCTGCGCCCGCGTTGGCTAGAGCGCGTCCCATGTACTGTCCTAAACCACGGCTGGTTCCCGTAACAAGCGCAACTTTTCCCGTCAAATCAAACATTGAAGTATTCATCTAGATCAATCCTATGCCTGTTCTGGCTGTAATATCACTTTCATCAATCCGGCTTCTTTTTTGTACAACCTCTGAAACCACTCCGCCCCATCGCTCAGCGGCGCGACGGCGCTCATCAGCGGCTCGACCTGGATGGCGCCACTGGCGATCAGGTCTAAGCAAGCGGGATATTCGCCTTTAGACGCGCACGAACCTTGCAGGCGAATTTCACGGGTCACGACAGATTGCAACGGCAGTTCGATGCTTGGCGAAAGGTTGCCAACCAGCGTCACCGCCCCGCCCTTGCGAACCGAATGGATCGCAGTCGCAACCGGCGCGGTCGCCCCGACAGCTTCAATGGCGACGTCTGCTCCGCGCCCGCCCGTCATCTCTTTGATTGATGCAATCGCGTTTTCGTCATTGGCCAAAAGCCCAATTGTCGCGCCAAGAGATTTCGCGAGTTGCAGTTTATTCTCATCCAGATCAATCGCAATCACAGTGCCGCAGCCAGCGGCGCGCAGCGCTTGTATAACCAATAAACCAATCATGCCCGCGCCGACCACTACCGCCGTATCGTTCAATGAAACCGGCGTGATTTCGACTGCATGAACAGCGATAGAGACAGGTTCCACAAACGCCGCCTGTTCAAATGAGATCGTATCCGGCAAGCGGTAGACGATGCGTTCGGGCACAGCCAGATAATCAGCGAATGCGCCGTGTCGGCGGTAATCCTCGCAGGAGACGCCGAGTACGCGGCGGTCGTCGCACAAGTTGATTTCGCCGCGACGGCAATGCCAGCAGGCGCCGCAATAGACGGTCGAATCAAAGGTGACGCGGTCGCCGCGTTTCCATTGTCGCACTTTAGCGCCAACAGCAGCAATCACGCCGGAGGCCTCGTGTCCCATCACAATCGGAGGGCGGCGGCGCCCGGTGGAACCGTCCATTCCGTGCACGTCGCTTCCGCAAACGCCGCAGGCTTTGATCGCAATCAAGACCTCGTCTTCGCCAGGCTCAGGCTGCGAAATTTCTTGTATTTCAAATTCGTTATATTCTTTCAGCATTAAGGCCTTCATCGCTTTTTGTCTTTCACTCCAGGCTTCGAGCGCGGACCAACGCGGCTCATGTCAATCGGCTGAAACCCTAGATCCAATGCGGGTGAATTTTCTTTTAAGCGAAAATCAAAGTTGTCCACGTCAACAAACATCGGGTCGGCGTAAACGGAATGTTGGTCTTTGCCCTGCTTACGCCATTCGTCAATCGACATACCATTGAATTCAACATCGCTCAGCGGTTGAGTGGGATTAAAAAATACATTCCAATCCATCGTGAACGTACTTTTGGCTTCACGAACGCCGCTGTCATTTTTCGGATGAAAATAAAAATCATACGTTTCGTCTTTCCATTTATTATCGAGCAGTTCGCCCTCTTTCCAGTAAATGATGTTGTTCTCGAAGAAGACGCTCTGATGAGGCTCGACCCGGCTGCGGCTCAGTTGCTGTAGCTTCCCCAAAGCAAAAACATTATTGCGCACGGTCACTTCTTTGCAAAAATGAATGTTATATCCAGCGAACTTGGTGTTGTAAACAATATTGTTTTCGATTAATAAATGGCTGGAACCTTCATCGTTATAAATTCCCCACCCGCCGTAATGGTTGGCGTTGACGTCGTGAATCAAGTTGTTGCGCAATACCGAACCGGGCGACAGGCCGAGCGTGTAAATCGCCCCCATGTCGGAGAGCAGCCCCTGACCGATGTCATGTATATGATTAAATTCCACCACATTGTCGCGGCTGATGCTGGGCTGATAACCCCAACTCCACCCCAACGAAACACCCGTGTACCAGCCGTGATGAATTTCATTATGCGCTACGCGGTTGCCTTGGGTGTTCATTAATAACACGCCGACGGCGGAGGGATACTCTTCGCCAAAATACTCAATCACATTGTCGTTGATTGTATTGAAACCTGTGCGCATGAGCGGCGAGCTGTCATACGAGCCGCCGTTCACGCGAAAACCGCCCGCGCCAATGTGATGAATGTGGTTCGATAGAAATTTGTTGTTGGTACAGCCTGTTGAAATATCGACTGTGAAGGTCCCGAGTTTCGAAATCTCGCAGTGTTGAATCACGCAATTTTTCGCGCCGATCATGGTGATCGCCGCCGGGACGCTGGACGAACCCTGGCGATCATTTGAGTTGCCGACCGGCAGTTCAAAATTAGTATACTCAAACGCCAGATTTTCAATATTGATATTTTCAACAAAACGGCGGTTGGCGGGGTCGCCTTCATAACGGATAAACTCCGGCAATGATGGCGCGATCACTTCGGCTTTGTTTAAATCTTCTCCCGGCATTGGAATGATTGACAAGACGCCCGTTTTTTTATTGAGATACCACTCGCCAGGTTGGTCTAAACCTTCAAACACATTCTCGACGATATAGCGGGCGCCGTTGCTGGAAAAATCATCCGTGAACACTTTGCCCGCTTTGTGTTTGAAGGTCACGATGCGCTTGTCGGCGTCGACGGATTGAATCGGCAAATGCGAATCCGTCCAGAAGTGATAAACAATGACTTCGACGTCTTGCAGGTTTGTCCAGTTTGGGTCAATATCGCCGTCAGCATATTCAAAGCGCTGGCAATCGGTGTGATAGTGAACCTCGCGACCGCCGTCGGGGAACCCGGCCACAATCTTGAAGCCATCATTGGGAACCCGCGCGCGGCCTCGCTTTTCTCCATTCACAAATAATTCGCGAAATGACCAAACGCCGCTTTTGACTTCTGGGATTTCAGCCGTCCAGATTCCATTGTCCTGTTTCGTCCAGCCAGTGATCGCCTTGCCGCCGCGCAAGATGGGTTTTTCATTTTTGTATGAAGTAATTGTCAGCGGCGCGTTATCTGCACCTGAATCACCTGGCGCAAACACAATCGGTTCGTCCATTTCATATACGCCGCCGCGAAGATAAATCGTGTAGGCGCGTTCGGCGCCGTCTTCTCGCAATGAGCGGACTTCTTCTAAGGCGCGGTTGACGGTTGCGAATGCGCTTCGTAAATTTTTCCCCGATGCGGCGTCATCGCCATCAGGTGAGATATAGAAAACGGTTTCTTTCGCGGCGAATGAATCTACAATGCAAAACTGCATGAGGAACAGCAGGATGGTAAGTCGCGTCCATGTACGCATTTTTCGCTCCCAATCAGAGATGTTTATATGAATATAGTTTGCCAGAAAAACAGCGGGAGCGAAAGCGCGTACTCAAGCCTACAAGAGAATCAAACCTCTTCTGGAACCACGTACGGCGCCCTGTATTCACGTTTGACTAGCCGATTGGCTTCGTCATTATTAACAAAGCGTTCTTGTTTCGGATCAAATGTGAGTTTTTGATTGCCGACGCGATGCGACACGCTCGCCAAGTGAATCAACGCCGCGCTGTAATGCCCAATCTCGATGTCAGCATTTGGAAGATCGCGAGACCGAATACAATCAATAAAGTTTTGCTTATGCGGATCAGGGTTTTGATAGTCAGGAAAACGCCCCGGCTCTTGCGCAACGACTTCGCCGTCATTCGAAAAGATCTGCCAGCCGCCGCCGTGGCGCCCCATCATCATCATGCCTTTTGTGCCATACAGTTCGATGCGCGTTGCGCTTTGGAACCACAGCGGGTACGAATCGCCCATACGAATTTCACTGGGCGTCTTTTTCATATACGGCGACCATTGCGTTAATTCAAAGGTCATCACCAGATCGTCGTCGTATTCATAAGACGTGACTAATGTGTCAGGCGTTTCGCGGTCATCTTTGAAGGCGTACTTTCCGCCGCTGCTATGCACAGCGGTGGGATGATCTTTGCCGATCAACATACGGGCGAGGTCAAGCTGATGAGCGCCGTCATCGGCGAGGTCGTCTGCGGTAAAATCCCAAAACATTTTCCATCCGCTGACCACGTCTTTGTTATAAGGACGCATCGGCGCCGGGCCGAGCCAGTAGTCATAATTGAAGCCTCCCGGCGGTTCGCTGTCCGGCCCAATTGTAAACGGCCCACCGGGCTTCATGTTGAAAACTTTGCAAAGATGCACATCGCCCAACTTGCCGCTTTGAATATACTCCAACGCTTTGTGGTTATACTCCGCGCTGCGGTTTTGGGTGCCGCATTGTACCACGCGCTTATATTTGCGCGCGGCTTCGACCATCTTGCGGCCTTCCCAGATGTTGTGAGAGATGGGCTTTTCGACGTAGACGTCTTTGCCCGCTTGGCAGGCGAATACCGCCGCCGGACCGTGCCAATGGTCCGGCGTGGCGATTATGGCGGCGTCGATGTCTTTATCGTCGAATGCGTCATTCATTTCCGGTGAGAGGATTGGTTTTTGATCGCGGGCGTTTTCAATAAACGCCGCCATGTCATGCAATTCGCCGCGCTTCTGGTTCACGTCGCACAGCATTTTGACGTCTATCTCATCAAACTTGATAAAGCCGCGCAGCAGGCTGGTGTTGCGCCCGCCGATGCCAATGCCCGCCAACACGATGCGTTCATTCGCGCCCATGACGCGACGACTTTGCGCAGCCGTTAACGCGGCGGCGGATGCGTGGGAAAGAAAGGTTCGTCGTTTCATCCTATCACCTGCTTTGGTTTACTTTTTGAGCATTGCATCGGCCAACCAGCCAAATGCAACTGCCGAAGCGATGAAACATAATCCCCCGCCGACGGAGTCTCCTCTTATACAAAAAAGACATGCAAAGGCAAGGCTTAAAATACCCACAATTGTTGAACCAATACACGCCCAACCGATCAAGCCTTCAGGAGAAAAAGAAAGCAAACTCATTACAAATCGAATCGCGAGAACAATAATGCCCATGAATATCAATAATGAAAGCAGAGGCATTACGATATTTGATATTGCATATCCAGTATCAACATCCATTTTATTTCTCCAAGGGGGATTACTTGTCGTTTAACTAACCGAGGCGGCTCCTGCGACAGCAACTTCATGGTCTTTTTCTACGGTGTCGCCTGACACGCCAATCGCGCCGATGATCTCGCCCGCTTTGTTTTTAATGGGGACGCCGCCGGGAAACGTAATCAGTCCGCCGTTGGAATGTTCGATGCAATAAAGCGGCCCGCCGGGTTGCGAAAGTCCGCCGATGGCGCCGGTTTCCATATCAAAAAAGCGCGCGGTCTTGGCTTTTTTAAGAGCGATGTCAATCGAGCCTAACCAGGCGCCGTCCATACGCGCGAAAGCTTTCAAATTCGCGCCTGCGTCAACAATGGCGATGTCCATTTTGGCGCCGATTTCTGTGGATTTTTCGATAGCGGCGGTTACGGCGTTACGGGCTTGTTCTAAGGTAATGTCTGACATAGGTTTGATTCCTCCATAAGGTTTGGGGCATAGTGTACCGAAGCCCCAAGCAATGTCAAACGAAAACATATAATTTCTGTCATCATTCCAGATAGACGGCGACTTCTGACAATCCAACATTCGGCCCGTCGTCTTTCACTCCCATAATGACAATACGGATGGATTGCACATCCATCTCATCAAATGCAATAACGAGTCCCTGAGACGCGTCATCCATTAGAGTCCCAAACGAGTATTGAATCTGATCGTTAATTACAATGATTCCGTTATAAATCTGGTCTTGATGATTGGGGCGGTCAAACAGCATGATGCGATTGGCTTTCTGCGGGGCGTCCCATTGCAGGCGAAGCCACGCATCGCGGCCTTCTCCCGAGCTCGCCCATTCCTGTTGAGAATCGCCAGGGACGCCGCCCACTTGTCCGTCGATTGCGCCATCTGGCGAGTATCCAGCGAACGTCGAACTCGCCGTCGCAGTCGCGTTCAAAGCAAGGTTCGCTTCCACTGAAGGTAAATGATCGCGATACTCATATCGAACCAACGGGCGATTCGAGGCTTGATAGACTGCTATTTCTGAGAAGCCAATATTCGGGCTACCCGGCTTCACCTGATTCACCACTGCGGCCATCCAAGTAATTTCACGCGGGCCAAACCGTATTTCATACGGATGCTGCGCCGTGTTCTCTAAGACGCTAAACGGAATAACACTCTCATCAGAGAAAACAAGCGTCCCGCCGTACACCTGGTCTTCTGCATTAGGTCGGTCAAATAACAAGACGCGATCAATTATTTGGGGAGAAGCCCAAGTCAATTTCGCCCACGCGCCTTCCTGCTCTCCATCGCTGATCCATTCAAATTCTAAGGGGCCCGGGTGGCCCGCGACGATACAGTCATTAATTGCATACGGCCTTGATACCCCATACACCGAGCTGGTTTCCGCTTTGGCAAACTGTGCGATGTTGTCCGGCAAAAACAACTTGCCTTCCTTCTTGTCATAGTCCGCCTTCCCAATTACGCAGAGCGAAAAGAGAGCAATCACCAGAACGGGAACGACGAAATGTATTTTTTGGACTCGAACCGTTCCTTGCGCGACCGGAGCAATTGCGGCAAGACACGGTAAGACGGAAATCAGAAAACGGTAATCTTCACCGGATTCTCCCACCGCCAATATCAAAATCGACGCTCCCGTGAAGAAAAGCAATATCCATGCTTCGTCGCCCCAAAAATGTAGCGAAGGCGATTGCATCCACTTCTGGACGACTACGCACAAACGTACCAAAAGAAACACGCCTGATAACCGAACCAATACGACATAAACAGGAAGCCAAGGATGGTTGGCGGGCAGTGGTTTTGCGATGCCTGCCTGTAACGGCATCACCCGGTCGCGGACCTTTGGCCCGAACAACTCCGCCATGCGGTCTAATGTATGTCTGGCGCTGACAAATGGATGGGTAACAATGAAATGAACAACTTTCGATTTCAGTTCGTTGCTGACTTCAATATGTCGAGGGTTATTATAATATTTCCACCCTTCTTCTAATTTCACTGTTGCTTCGGGCAACGGAAATACGGGTTCCCAACAACGCCGCAAATTAAAACCGCTATTGTTGCTTGCAAGCAATTGGCCATCGTTATACAGAAATAGTTTAAGATGCCATCCGCCGCTCAGCAAAATAACTGGAACCAGAAACAATAACCAAATACTCCAATGCCTTTTGCTCAGACGAATTAGAGAAAATACTAACAAAAACGGCAGCAGCACAAAAACAAACGGGCGCGCGGTTTCAACGAACGCGAGACTCAATCCGCTACATGCTGCGAGTACCGCAGAGAGAAGCCAACCACGTTTTTCATCGGCGGCATGTCGAAGGCACAAAATATAAAGCAGAAAAAAACATGGAACCCATAGGTCATATATTTGTGGATTCAATGGATGGATCTTCGCCGTCGCCCAGGTAAATACAATCGCTTGCGCCGCGCTCCACCAATATCCGGCGACGCCGCGCTTCAAAGCAATGATCGACAGAAAGAACGCCGCAAACACCAAAGCGCGATATAGATGAATTGTGACGAGTTCAAAATGACCCATCAAATGATACGAAAGAATTTCCAACCCGGCGATCACGGGCGGAATTGGAACGCGTAAATCCCGATAGAAAATTTGAATTTGCTGCCATGACTGACAGATTTCGACGAACTCGTCTTGCGAATACACCCAACTCCATGTAAAGGATGGAACGCCGTTGCCATAGCGGGCGAACGGCGCCGCAAACAGGCAAAACAAGACGACAACAACCGCGCAATGGACTCGCGGCGACATCCATCGCGGCGGCGCTTGTTCGGTTGGCGTACTGCCCGTATCGATTTTTGCGTTCTCATTCATAACAGCCACAGAGTTAATTGTATTTTAAATTCTATGTATCAAGCAAACCTGCATCAAGCAAGAGCTAGACGAACGCTGTGTTTTTTTGAATAATCAATACATCTATATATAGTGGGGAGCCATTTCCATGAACCGACCTCTTACCCGGAGAGAATTTATCGCCCGATCCAGCGTCGCCGCATCCGCCAGCGCATTGCTGATGAACCCGGCCCGCGCCGCTGACCAGGAGCGCCCGAACATTCTATGGATCACCAGCGAAGACAACGGCCCGCACATGGGTTGTTACGGCGATTCATTCGCTGACACTCCCCATCTTGATGCACTCGCGAAAAAAAGCCTCATCTACATGAACGCTTGGTCGACCGCTCCAGTTTGCGCCCCGGCTCGCACCACCATCATCTCCGGCATGTACCCGCCCTGCACCGGCTCCGAACACATGCGCAGCACGTCAATCCTGCCGTCAGGATTCAAAATGTATCCACAGTACCTACGCGAGGCCGGATACTATTGTACCAACAATTCCAAAGAGGATTACAATTTAGAAAAACCGGGACAAGTGTGGGACGAATCGAGCGGTAAAGCCCACTTTCGCAATCGAAAAGAAAACCAGCCGTTCTTTGCGATATTCAATTTCACCACAACCCACGAAAGCCAAATTCGTAAACGCCCGCACGAGCAAGTTCACGAGCCCGACAAAGTCTCTATTCCCTCCTATCACCCCGACACGCCGGAAGTGCGCCAGGACTGGGCGCAATATTATGACAAAATGACCCAGATGGACGGGCAAGCAGGAGAGATTTTGGCCCAACTTGAAGAAGACGGTCTTGCCGACAACACTATTATCTTTTACTACGGCGACCACGGCTCAGGAATGCCGCGCAGCAAACGCTGGCCCTACAATTCGGGCTTACATGTTCCAATGATCGTCCACATCCCCGAAAAATACAAACATCTCCGCCCACCCGATTATAAAACAGGCGGCAGTTCAGACCGCTTGGTCGGTTTTATAGACCTTGCGCAAACGGTCTTAAGTCTGGCGGGAATTCAGCCGCCGACGCACATGCAAGGCCACGCCTTCGCGGGCGCGTACACCCAATCTCCTCCGAAATTAGCCTACGGCTTTCGTGGACGCATGGACGAACGCTATGACATGGTGCGTTGCGTTCGCGACCATCGCTACCTGTACATTCGCAACTACATGCCGCATAAAGTCTATGGACAGTATCTTGCGTATATGTTCCAGACGCCGACCACGCGAGTTTGGAAAAAAATGTACGACGATGGCAAACTTGAACCGCCTCAAACTTATTTTTGGGAAACCAAACCGTCTGAGGAACTCTATGATTTAGAAAATGATCCTGACGAAATTCACAATCTTGCCAATTCGCCCGCGCATCAGGAAATTAAAGAAAAACTACGCCAAGCCAACCGCGAGCACTTATTGAAAATACGCGATGTAGGCTTCTTGCCTGAAGGCGAAATCCACGAACGCAAAGGCTCTACGCCTTATGAAATGGCGCGGGATTCGTCCAAGTATCCAATCGAAAAAATTATGAAGGCCGCCGAACTCGCATCTTCAATTGAAAAGAATGAAGCGAAGAATGAAAGCCTTGCGAACCCAGAAGAATTTAAAGCAATCTTAAATAATCTTTCTGATACAGACAGCGCAGTACGCTACTGGGGCGCAATGGGCGTATTAATGAGAGGAAAAGCCGCCGTCGATCAAGCTAAAGCGAATTTGCAAAATGCGCTGCAAGATGAATCTCCCTATGTTTCGTCAATCGCTGCGGAAGCCCTCGGACGATACGGCAGCAACGACGATGTAAGCAAAGCGTTACCGGTGCTCGAAAAATGGGCGAACATCAAATCCCACAACGCCTTTGCCGCGATGATTGCATTGAACGCGATCATCGCGATCGGCGAAAAAGCCGACTCGCTTAAACCCGCATTAGCGAAAATGGAGCGGGTTGACCCATCCGTCCCCAAACGTACGCAGAGTTATGTTGGTCGGTTAATGCTGATGTTAGTCGGCGAATAATTATTGAAATATTTCTTCACGCGCCCTCAACTTCTTGGGGGCGTTTTTTTTAGATGGACGGAGAGAAAAAGTAAAAAATCAGCCAGTCGATGCGACCGCGTTTAATGAAGTACATCCCCGAAAAACGCATCACCTCTTTGATTTTTGCGCGGTATTCCGGCTTGTAACAATGAGTAGGACATTGCTTGCATTTTGGTTTGGGATCATAGGGGCAATGCTTCACGCGCGCACAGGCGTATTCAAATAAATCACGGCATTCATCGCAGAGTTCGCCTTTGCGAGGCGCATGTTTTTTATTGCAATAGACTTGGATAAATGCTTCTAGAACTTTGCGGTTTTTTTCATAGACTTTTTCATCAACAGGCCCTGTTCGTCGGCCCAGCGAGGCGGAGTCCAGCGGCTTTGAGAATATTCGATTTAAGATCATTTGATAGAAACGCTTATTACGAGAGAGCAAACAATTACAATTGAGTTGCGTTTTGTTCTTTCAATTTTGCAACCGCTTTTTTCACATCTTGCGCGCGGTCGTTTGGGCACACCAATACGGCGTCATGCGTCGTAACGACAATCGCGTCTTTCATGCCAACAACGCATACCGCCATTTTTTCTCCACCGGGTTCGTTAAAAGCAGTCACATTGTCGCAGTCAATTAAAATAGGATTTCCAACAGCGGTGTTGCGCCGTTCGTCGCGTCGCCGAATCCGGGACAATGCGTCCCATGAGCCGAGGTCGTCCCATCGAAAATCACCCAAAGTAACAAAGACGTTTTCTGCTTTTTCCATCAAGCCGTAGTCAATTGAAATATTCGGCAAGGCCTCAAATACGGCATTGAGTTTTTCGCTCGCGTCGCCGCTTCCCTCTTCTAAAATCAACGCCATCGACTCAATGCTAGTTGATAGTTCCGGCATATGAATTTGCAAACTATTCGTAAAAGTCGACAGGCGCCAGAAAAACATGCCGCTGTTCCAATAATAAAACCGCGAAGCCTGATAATGTTCTGCGTCTTCCAGGTTGGGTTTTTCGAGAAAGCGCGAGACGCGATAGATGGGGATGCCGTCTTCGTCGGTAATCGGTTTATTCAGTTCCGATATTTCAATATAGCCATATCCGGTTTCAGGCCGGGTGGGGTGCGTGCCAATGGTCAGCAATGCGTCTTCTTGTTCGGCGAAACGCAGCGCCGCTTTAATGGTATCGCAAAAGCGCTCTTCATCGCCGATCAAGTGGTCGGCGGTGGTCACCGACATCAACAGGTCGCCGTCTTCATTGGCGAACCGCGCTTTGGCATGGGCGGCGGCGAATGCCAGACAGCCAGACGTATTTCGACGCAACGGCTCGCCGATGATGTTTTCGGGCGGATGGTTCGGCAGCGCTTCACGGATCGGCCCGAGCAAATCCTGACTGGTCGCAATCAATACACGCTCCGGCGGCAACACTGGCGCCAGACGGTCGACCGCTTCTTGCAGCATAATTTTTTCATCGCTGGTTAAATGCAGCAATTGCTTGGGACGCATCTGACGGCTCACCGGCCAAAAACGCTCGCCCGAACCGCCTGCCATAATCACGCCAACTGTTTGAAGCGCCATACAAACAATCTCCTATAAATTCAACTTGATGATATCCTACATTCAACTGGCCTAGTTTCTATAGTGAGAACACTGATTTGGGGAGAGAACCATGCAAACTCGACGCAGATTTTTATCGACAGGCGTTTCAATGACAGCCGTTTCCACATTTTCGGTTCGATCTTCATCCGCTGCCAAAGATTACAAGGCGGCGGTCATAGGGCGCACCGGCGGCGGCGACTACGGGCATGGCTATGACAGAATTTTTAATGGACTTGATAACATCAGCGTCGTTGCGGTCGCAGACCATGACGAAAATGGCCGCATGAAAGCGGCTGAGCGCTCCGGCGCCAAACGGCAATACGCCGAATATCGAGAAATGTTAGAAAAAGAAAAACCGGACTTGGTCAGCATCGCCCCGCGCCAGCCCGATTGTCATAAAGATATGGCGATCACAGCGATTGAAAGTGGCGCCCATGTATTTATGGAGAAACCGATCACTGAAACCCTAGAAGACAGCGACGCCATCATTCGCGCCGCTGAAAAACATGGCGCAAAAATTTTCATCGCCCATAACCGACGTTACACCAAATTGTTTCGTCAAATTCAACAATTGATTAAAGACGGTTCAATTGGAACAGTGCTTGAAATGCGCGTGTATGGAAAACAAGACGCAAGAGCGGGCGGCGAAGACCTGATTGTTTTAGGCGTACATGATTTCGACTTAATGCGGCTCTATTTCGGCGACCCGCTCTGGTGTAACGCAACCGTTCAACAAGATGGGCGCGACATTACGATCAACGACGCCCGTTTGGGCCGCGAACCCTATTTAGTCGCAGGCGACACAATGTGCGCAACGTTTGCGTTTCCAAACAACATCTTTTGCCATTGGACTTCAGTCAAAACGGACGACCATTGGAACACCAATTTCTCGAAGCGTGAAAAATGGCGTTTTGACGTCAATGGAACCAAAGCCATCATCGCTTATCAATCAGGACTCGAGGCCGCCATTTGGAATTCACCCTTCCCCGCTCACACTGACGGCAGCGTTCAATGGAAAGACCTACCCGAACCAGAAAATTGGAGCCTGCCTGAACATGAGCAACACCCTATCAAAAATTTGATTCACGCGGTCGAAAACGACGTGCAACCGATTTGCAGCATGTATGACGGTCGCTGGGCAATCGAAATGGTTTCATCGGTTTATGAATCTCATTTTAAACAAGGCCGGGTCGCGTATCCACTCAAAAAACGAGGCCACCCATTACGTCAATCTTAACAAAAACTAAATATCGACATCCATTGGCATAATAACCGCTGAGGCTATTATGCTTGGACGCAGATGTTTAATTCGCACGGTCCTGCTTTTGATTGATTTGATAATGGTTTCGTTTATTCAGCGCCCGACGCGCTATTTTTATCTGAAGATCATTCGCCAGGAAGGCTCGCCCGACCAAATTTCCGCAGGCATGGCGCTTGGCGTTTTTATTGGTTTAATCACCCCGCCCGGCCCGCAAATGGTCCTTGCCGTCATCATCGCGACATTTGCTGGAGCGAACCGCATCTCCTCCGCGATTGGCGTCTGGATCACAAACCCGCTTACGATTCCATTCATCTATCCCGTCCAGGTTTGGCTCGGAAGTTTGGTTTCCGGCATCCCCCTGAATTTTACTGCGCCGACAACGATCCCCGAACTCTGGGAGTTGTTCACAGATAGCCAAAACCAATGGAACTTAATTGTCACTTTGATGATTGGCGCGTTTGTATCTGCGATTGTTACGTCGTTTGTTTCATACTTCGCAACGAAATTTGTTGTAAATTCTTATCGTCAAAAAAAACTCGCCCGGCAAGAGCGCATTCGCAAACGCCAAGAAGCCGCGCAAACGCAAAAATCCGCCGCTCAATAAGAGGCCAACGTGTTTCATCTTTCTCAGCGTATGGAGTCGGTTCAAGACCCAGTGATTCCCATCATTGGACGTTTGGTTCGTGAAACGCCCGGAACCATTAACTTCGGGCAAGGCGTTGCCCATTACCCGCCGCCGCCGCAAGCGCTAAGCGCTTATCAAACCTTCCTTGCAGACCCAGCGAACCATAAATATCACCCAGTCGACGGCGTCCCCATCTTGAAACAAAAACTCGTCGAAAAACTCCAACGGGAAAATGGAATCACGCTCAATCGTTCATCGGCTGAGGCGCGCTTATGCGTCACCGCAGGCGGGAACATGGCGTTTTTGAATGCAGTACTCGCGATCACAGACCCCGGCGACGAGATCATTATTTTGGCGCCGTTTTATTTCAATCACGAAATGGCGGTGCGAATCGCGGATTGCAAACCGGTCTTTGTTCCAACCGATGAAAACTATCAGCCTAATTTAAACGCGCTTCTCGACGCCGTCACCGAACGGACCAAAGCCGTCTTGACCGTCTCGCCAAACAACCCGACTGGCGCGGTCTATCCAGAAGCAACTCTGCGTACGATCAACAAAGTGTGTTTAGACCGAAGCCTGTATCACATCCATGATGAGGCGTACGAATACTTCACTTACAATGACGCAACCCATTTTTCACCGGGTTCGATCGACAACGCCAATCATCACACCGTTTCGTTATTTTCATTTTCAAAGAGTTATGGGTTCGCAGGCTGGCGCATCGGCTATATGACGTTTCCCGTCCGGCTTGAAACGGCCATCCATAAAATACAAGACACGAATCTAATCTGCCCGCCCATCGTATCGCAATACTCCGCAGCGGGCGCACTGGAAGCCGGCGGCGCATATTGCAAGCAGTTTCTCTCATCGTATAGCGAAGTACGTCATAAGGTTCTGGATGAATTGAATGAGATTGGCGACCTCTGCACAATTCCTCCTGCCGACGGCGCGTTTTATTTCTTCCTAAAGATCAACTCAAACTGTTCGCCGATGGAACTTGCGCGGCGTCTCATCCTCGAACATCAAGTTGCGTTGATGCCGGGCCATGCGTTTGGTATGGATCAAGGTTGTTATTTGCGGCTATCCTATGGTGCGCTTTCGTCCGAGCAAGCAATAGAAGGAACCGCTCGACTCAAACAAGGGCTTCGGGCAATCATCGGGAGCCAATGACCATGCAAGCCTTCGGCGTTCAACTCGATATGGAATGGGAAAATAAACCCGCCAACTTTGAACGAGTGCGCTCCCTTTTGGATGCGCAAGACGTTCCATCCAACAGCCTGATTGTCTTGCCGGAAATGTTCGCGACCGGCTTCAGCATGAACCTAACTGACATCCATGAGCCGGAAACGGGCCAGACGGCGGCGTTTTTACGCGAGATTGCTCAAGAAAAAAACTCGTACTGCGTAGGCGGGTGCGTCGGCATGGGCAACGACGCCAAAGGCCGCAATCAAGCGCTGTGCTTTGATCCGAGCGGCGCCGAGGTCGCGCGATATACGAAAATGCACCCATTCACCTTCGGCGGCGAGACCAAACATTACACGCCAGGGGATGAGATCAATTTATTTAAATGGGGTGAATTCACCGTCGCGCCGTTTATTTGTTATGACTTGCGTTTTCCTGAAATTTTTCGTCACGCAACGCGGATGGGCGCCAATGTTTTTCTTGTGATCGCTTGTTGGCCGCAAGCGCGTGAAGCGCATTGGATGTTGCTCTTACGCGCCCGCGCCATTGAAAACCAAGCATACATCATCGGCGTAAACCGCTTCGGCAGCGACCCGAAGTTGCAATACTCAGGCCGCAGCCAGATCATTGATCCAATGGGGAACATCCTCACGGACGGCAAGAACCATGAGACCATTATCAACGCAAAACTTGACTTTGAACAATTGACTCAATACCGAAACGATTTCCCTGTCCTACAAGATATGAGGATTGAGTACAAAAGATAAGCACTAACAAACGAAGCCGTGGGGGACGGCGCTGCAAGCGCCAGGGGGATCAGTTTTGTAAGGCGGGATGAATAAAATGAATCCCACCATCGGATTTCAAAAAGTTTTTATTGGTGGGTTTCGCTGCGCTCAACGCCACCCTACTTGAAACGCATTCTTGATTCGGCAAATCACTTCCCAGCCGCCGCGTTCAGTTGCATCGCTTTTGTTAATTCTTCATCCAAAATCAAGCGACCGTCTTCTTTATTGAAGAACCCAAACCCGCCGTCGAGTTCCCACTTGCACCAGCCGACTCCATGCTTTTCAAACGCATCAATCAAATCACGGTGCCAAGCCAATAAACTTTGGCGCGGCGCAAAATTACGATATGCGCCAAATTCATTACATGTGACGACAGCGTTATATTTCTTCGCCCATTGCGCGGCTATAGAAATTTCCTCATTGATCTTCTCTGCGTTCCATCGCTGTTTTCCATAATCAATCAGAGTGTCTTTTGATTTTTGATTGTCAACTAATTTCACTGCCTTTTCTAACAATTGAGGAGACGACGGATACGGAACTTCGCGCATCGGTCTGACATGCTCACTCGTCCAACTGGCGCCCTGGTGAGTCAATGGAAACGGCTCATAAAAATGAAAGTTGTACACAATGTTTGGGTCATCAAGCGGTTTGAGTTTAACAAACGTGTGCAGGTTCGACCAATGAGCGCAGGTCGCAAGAATTGTGTGTTGAGGAGCGTTCTTTCGAATCGCTGATACTAGGCGGTTTTGAATGGGAACCCAGTCTTCAGTATGACCAACAAACGTTGGCTCATTCATCGGCTCAATGAATACATAATCAGGATCAAACTGACTGAGGTGTTTTGCGAACGACGACCAAAAGTCGATAAAGGTTTTCACAAATTCAGGATCATGCTCAATCGGCCCTGAATAATTGCTGCTCTCGCCTTCGAGTTTAATGTGATGCAGATCAATGATGACGCCTAACTTGCGCTTGATGAAAACCTCAATTCCTTGATCCAGGAGTTTCAATGAACGCTGGTTGAGTTTGTCTGGCTCTTGGGCGTCATAAATTGTTTTCCATTGAATCGGGATGCGCACA
Source organism: Candidatus Hinthialibacter antarcticus (assembly GCA_030765645.1). Lineage (NCBI taxonomy): Bacteria > Candidatus Hinthialibacterota > Candidatus Hinthialibacteria > Candidatus Hinthialibacterales > Candidatus Hinthialibacteraceae > Candidatus Hinthialibacter > Candidatus Hinthialibacter antarcticus. The sequence continues at coordinate 65,130 of JAVCCE010000039.1, forward strand.
TGCTTAAAGCCGACAGCTTGGATTAAGTCGAGGTCTTGATGGCTTACGCGTTCTGTTAACGCGGGCGCAGGTTCCGGCCCCAGCCATAACCATCGAGGGATGTTGATTCCCTTTGATAGACGCTCCACCCGTTCCGGCGCGACTCCCTCGGCACTTTCAGCAGAGTAAGCGCTCATCAAATACAGAGCGAAGATTGTTGTAAGTATGAGTAAAAACGCAAAAAATTTCTGGACGGCGCTTAATTCATTCATGGTGCAATTCCCCCCGGAGGCGCGGATGAATGTCGTTAATCAACGGTTGTTCATTTCTACACTATCAAAAGGGTAGTCAATTTGCAATGAGAAATAAAAATGCTAGATATTACAAAGCATTCCCTTTATAATATCAGCGTTTTTCGCGAACTTCCTACCAAATTGTAGGATACATGGGGTTGGAATCCAATCGTCTGACCCGGGAAGTTTTGCGAGGGGGAAATTGATTTCAGCAACACAAGGAGATGGAGTAATGACGGCAACTGGTAGAGTCAAATGGTTTAATGAGCAAAAAGGCTATGGTTTCATTGAGCAAGAAGGGGGGCAAGATATCTTTGTCCACTACACGGGCATCAATGGAGATGGGTTCAAAAACCTCTACGAAGGCCAAATGGTTCAGTTTGAGGTTACCGAGGGCGAAAAAGGCCCCAAAGCGATTAATGTCGCCGGCGCGAACGGCGAATAGTTTAACAAGCAATCACCCTGAAACGCCCGCTCAATTCGCGGGCGTTTTTTATATCCATTTTTTTATTCTCCTCATAAAAAACATGCTTTAATACGTCTCTAACATTCCGTTCTTAAAGTGCGCTCTAACTGAATTTGCATCCGAACGATTTGTCTAAACATTCAATTATTTTAAGGTGACTTTTATATGAGCAAGCCCAAAGGGGCTGTAACGGCCTGGTTGGAACGGTCTCCGAATTTTGTCTTTGTCCTTTACGCCATCATTGCTTCATTCAGCGTTTATTTTTGCATGTACGCCTTACGCAAGCCCTGGTCAGCCGCAACCTTTGACAGCGCGGGTTGGGAAGCCTTCAAGTATTGGGCGGGCGTCAGCCAAATTCTTGGTTACGCGCTTTCAAAATTCGTCGGCATTAAAATTTGTTCTGAAATCAGCCACGCAAAACGGGCCATCTCCATCATTGGCTTTATCTTTATGGCCGAACTGGCTCTATTTCTATTTGCCGTTGTTCCTGGAAATTTTAAAATCGTCGCCATCTTTCTAAACGGCATCCCCTTGGGCATGATCTGGGGTCTGGTGGTCAGTTTTCTCGAAGGCCGCCGTACCTCCGAACTTTTGCTGGCCGGTTTAAGCTGCTCCTTTATCGTATCCAGCGGCATGGTAAAAGACTTTGGACGTTGGCTCATGATGACTTGGAGCGTCTCCGATTATTGGATGCCCTTCGTAACGGGCCTATTTTTTCTGGGGCCGCTGGTATTTTTTGTTTGGATGCTCAGCCAGCTGCCGGACCCAAACCCCATTGATGAAGATGAACGCACCCGTCGCGCTCCAATGAACGCGCAACAGCGAATTGAGTTTTTCAAATCATTTCTGCCTGGAATGGCGATGCTCTTAATCGCCTATTTCTTCTTGACCGCTTACCGCGACTACCGCGACACATTCGGCATCGAAGTCTTCATCACAATGGGATACGAAGATCAGTCCGGCTTGTTCACCCGGGCCGACCTGCCTGTCGCGTTCGGCGTCTTAGCGGCTTTAGGAGCGCTCAATTTCATCAAGAACAACAAATGGGGATTGATCGGCGCCTACTTCATCATGGCTGGCGGAACCGCGCTGCTCGGTGTTGGCACTCTATTATATGATATGAAAATTATTTCAGGCTTGACCTGGATGACCCTGACCGGGCTAGGGTCATACCTCGCGTACGTCCCCTACGGTTCGGTGTTATTCGACCGCACAATTGCCCACACCAAAATTGTCGGAACGTCCGTCTTTGCGATCTATGTTGCAGACGCCTGCGGATATACGGGCTCCATTGCGACTATGATCGCTGATTACTATGTTTTCCAAGAGATGAAACACTTCGAGTTCTTTCACGCCTTCACCTATTTTATGTGCATTTTAGGCACGGTTCTCTTACTCTGTAGTTGCGCCTATTTCATTCGACGCAGCGAAACCATCCGAAAAAGTGATCTAGTCATTCAAGACGCTTCCCTACCGAAAGCGTAATGTTATATTACGCTTGGTGAAATCTCTGCAAACTTTCACCTACTTTTTTGCTTAAATCATTTAACCTTCCGGGCCTTCTATCCGATAACTATGTTGTAGTTATTTTATTTTAGAGGGCGACGAAACAGGGAGGTTTCACCATGATGAATCCATTGGATGGACGATGGACAGTTGCAGACGTTTATGAACACACAGGCCTTAACTGCCACATGCTGGGCGATTTAGAAGACGCAAAAGTTATGCTCACTTCCGCAGTCGAACACGGCGAACAAGATAACGATGACGCCGAATTTTTGGTAAGTAAGTATCACAATCTTGCTGTCATCTACTTTGAACTCAATGACTTCAAGACGTCTGATGAGTATTTTCACAATGCGCTTCAATGCTTTGTGGACAACCCAAATATGGACCCGGAAAAACTGGCATTGCTGCTGAATAACTACTCACTTTTGATGGACCGACGCAAAGATTCGGTTCTTTCAGAAGCATTCAGCATCTGTGCGGAGTTCGTCAGTTCGACTTGGTTCGCTTCACAAGAAAACGAATCCTTCATCACCAGCAAGCCAGTCACTGTATCACTGATGAACGTAGCATAAATCAGAAACGAATCGTCTTTAAGCAAAGAGGGCGCACAGAATTACGGTGCGCCCTCTTTCTATAATTTCGGGGTTTATTGTGGTTCATCCGGTAAGTGAATATTTATATTGATGGATGGCCATGATTTTGATTACGAAAACGTATTTCGGCATTTCAAAAATTGCCAACCCAAACTTACTGTATGGAGGGTGGCTGCGGGATGTTCACGACGCGCTCCGGCGCAAAACTTTTTTCCTCAGCCAGCGGGTCAAACAACAAACAAGAACAGCGCGTCCCAATTAAATTAGGGAGGAATTCTTTAGAGAACACTTCGACGATATCATATTGGGCCCGCATAAAGGTCTGCTCTAACCACGAATACGCTCGGGCTTTGCTTGACCAGACAGGCACAGCGATATCACCGCCCGGTAAATCAAAATAAAGCGGGCTGACCTGAGCGGACTGATCGTCATGCTGACCGATAATAAAAAATGCTGACGGTAACTGGTCAATATTCATTGTTGAATATTGAGATTCTACCATGAAATTGCTTAACGCGGGATCGCTTTCCCATGCGGATCGACATTTGGATGTTCCATTTCACGGTCCAGTTTTTCCGTCATATCCGGTGTAATGTGGTGCTCAACCCGGTCGGCGGGATCATGGGTGTGGTCTGCGGCGTACCCAATGCCTTCCAGGAACGATTCATACAAGCGGTGCCGTTTGATGAGTTCTAACGCTTCATGATTGCCGTTTTTTGTAAGAGAAAATTTCAAATTCATTTCTTCCAATAAGCCTTTACGCACCAAACGGCGCGCAGTTTTTTCGGCATCCGGCAACAGCCACTGCTGTGCTTCGCTAATATCCATTACTGAAAACGGCGTAACCAATCCGGTTTCGACCTGCCGCCCCACCCAAAGCAATACGTCTTCTTCCGCCACGCGGTTTGATAATCGTCGTCTCGATAGCCATCGGGTAAAGACTCCGTGGGTTGGCGAGAAAAACAAAGCCAGCGCAAATAATAATCCCGCCACGGAGCCCATGGCCCCGGCGATTGAACTATCGAGCCAAACGGCAGTAAAGTAGCCAAGAAATGACGTCAAGGCTCCAGCGATAATCGAATAGAGAAGCATAATAGACAAGCGGTCAGTCAATAAATACGCCGTCGCTGCAGGCGCGATCAACATGGCGACCACCAGGATCACGCCAACGCTTTCAAATGCGCCAACCGTCGTCACAGCTACCAGCGTCATCAGAACATAGTGCATCAATGTTATGGGGATTCCGACGGCGGCCGCCATCGCAGGGTCGAACGCGCACAGTTTAAACTCTTTATAAAACAAGCCAATGACAATTAGATTGAGCAACAACAAGCCGCCGTTGACCCACACCGCGCGCGGCCCCAAATAAACGCTGCCCCACATCAATACGTCCAAAGGCGTCAGCGCGATTTCACCCTCTAATACGCAATCCGTGTCTAAGTGGACGCCCTCGCCAAACGACGAGACGCCAATGACGCCCAATGCAAACAGCGCAGTAAACGTAACGCCCAACGCGGCGTCGTGTTGTACGCCCCCGTTGTTAAGCGTTTGAATGATGAATGTGGTCAAAATGCCTATCAGCGCAGCGCCAAGAAACATCCAAACAATCGACATCGAATTGCTCAGAAGAAACGCTAGCACAATTCCTGGAAGAATCGCGTGGCTGATGGCGTCGCCTAGCATCGCCATGCGGCGCAGGATTAAAAAGCAGCCCAGCATTCCGCAGGCGGCGGCGGCAAAGGCGCCAGTCAGTATGATCCAAAAACCACTATAGATATCCATTGTCCTAATCCTTCGTTACGCCGTCGCAATCGGGTGCGCGGTAGGCGGCTGCTTCAAATTTAATTTGTGTGAATCCAGCAAGCGCTCGAGTTCTTTTACCGTTTCAGGCGTCAAGAAGTGCTCAATAAAATCAGCGTCCCGGTCGACGTGGTCTGCGTCAAATTCTTCTTCGTACATCAAGTACATTTCCCACAAGCGGTGGTTGCGCGTCACTTGGTAGGCCTGTTCCTGACCATCTTTGGTCAAACGAAAAGCGCCGCTTTGCTCTTCGACAAACTGATTGCTTTTTAATCCACGCAAATTCCGTAGCGCTTGCGCATGAGACTGCGAACGCATAGATGCGATATCTTCTAGCGGCGCCCAATCATCCCAGCCATTTTTTCGCTCCGACCATTCATATAACGAGCGTAGCGCGTTCTCTCGCGCAACCCGGCTGCGTAGGCTCCAGGTCCGTAGTCCTTTAGCAAGCAGCCCGCGCGCTGGAGCAAACAGCAGTGAAAGAATAAACATCAGCGTCGCCGACAATACGATCCAGGGGCCGGTCGGCATACGCGGCGCCAGAGCGCTGAGATACACACCTAGTGCGCCTGAAAGCCCGCCAAACAGCGCCGAAAGCAGCGTCATGCGGTTGAGGCGGTCCGTCCAATAGCGGGCGGCGGCGGCGGGGGTAATCAACATCGCCACCATTAACACAACACCCACGGCCTGCAAGCCAATCACAACTACCAAGACGATCAGGATGTTTAACAAGGCATCCAGCCAGGTAGACGAATATCCCAAACTATCAGCGAAGCCCACATCGAAGCACAACAGTTTCATTTCTTTGTAGAGCAGCAATGAAAAAACAATGACGACAATGGCGCAAGACGCCATGATGTAAACATCGCGCCCGATCATTGATGCGGCTTGTCCAAATATAAATGTTTTTAACCCGGCTTTGTTACCGCCGCTGGAATTTAAAATATAGGTCAATAGCACAATGCCGACGGCGAAAAACACCGACAGGACCAAGCCCAACGCAGCGTCTTCTTTGATGCGTGAATGCCTCGTAATAAACTGGATGCAAAAAGCGCCGAGCATCCCCGCCGCCAACGCGCCTAGCATAAACGCAGGGATCGAGCGCTCTCCCACAATCAAGTATGCAACGCACACGCCCGGCAGCGCGGAGTGCGCCAACGCATCACCGAGCAGACTGCGTTTGCGCAGCATGGCGAAACTGCTCAAGATGCCGCTGCAAATTCCTAACAATACGCAGCCCGCCAACACCCATTGCGCATTTATATCTGTGAGGAAATTCATTTCGGTTCCACCCCATGAGGTTGATTGATTGAGACGGCGTCGGCCAGTTCAGAAATAATGTTTAAGCGCCCGCCGTACGTCTTACGTAAATTGTCTTCGGTGAAGACGTCTTCGGTCGGCCCAATGGTAATCAGCCGCATGTTAATCATCAGCACCCAGTCGAAATAATCGTTCACCGTCTGCAAATCATGGTGGACAACAAACACGGTTTTGCCTTGCGACTTCAACGCTTTCAGCAAGGTAATGATCGCCTTCTCGGTCGCGACGTCGACGCCGGCAAACGGTTCATCCATAAAATAAACGGTCGAGTTTTGCGCCAGTGCGCGCGCCAAAAACACGCGCTGCTGTTGTCCGCCCGAGAGCTGGCTAATCTGCCGGTTGGCGAAATCCGCCATGCCGACTTGCTTCAAACAACCCATCGCATATTCGCGATCTCGCTTGGCCGGACGACGAAACCAACCCAAACGCCCGTAGACGCCCATCAAGACCACGTCCAACACATCGGTGGGGAAATCCCAATCGACCGACTCGCGTTGCGGAACATAGCCAATCTTTTGCCGCTGCTTGCTGATCGGTTCGCCGTAGCATTTCACCCAGCCTGACGCGGGCGGGACCAACCCCATCGCGGATTTCAACAGCGTTGACTTGCCTGCCCCATTCGGGCCGACGATGCCAATCAAAACGCCCTCAGGCACAACAAAGTCGATGTCCCACAACACCGGCTTGCGGTGATAGGCGACCGTGAGATCGTGCACCTCTAATGGAGGCGGGTTTGGAATATTGTATGAAAATTCAGAAGCGCTTTTCTGCGTCGTATCTAAAGCCGTATTCATTCGTTTCTCTCCAAAAATTACTTTAACGAGTTGGCCATTGTGTTGACGTTGTGCCGAATCATGCCAACGTAAGTTCCTTCGTCCGTCCCGGCGGCTCCCATTGCGTCTGAGAACAACTCCCCGCCGATAACGACCTCGTGCCCTTTGCCTCTGCACCCCGCAACCAAGGCTTCGATGGATTTCGCCGGGACGCTTGATTCAACGAATACCGCCTTCACGTTGCGCTCGACAATTATATCAATAAGCCGTTGCAAATCTTGCAGTCCAAATTCGCTGACGGTGCTGATGCCTTGCAGCCCCATCACTTCGATATCATACGCGTCGCCAAAATATCCAAACGCATCGTGAGCGGTAATCAACACCCGCTGCTCTCTTGGAATGGTTGCGATCTGCGCTTTGACCCAAGCGTGAAGATCAGCCAATTTCTTTTGATAAACGTCGCCGTTGGCGCGATAGATCGCTTCGCCTTCGGGATCGACCTTCACAAGCGCGTCAACAATCGTCGGCACGGCGTCAGCCCACATATTCACGCTCATCCAAATGTGCGGATCGTGGTGGCCTTCAAATTCTTTCGGCGAACGCAGCAATCCGGGGTCCATCGAATCGCCGAACGCGATCACGGGTTTTGGGCCGTCCTGCATTTTCTCGAATATCTCCGTCATGCGGCCTTCGAGCATGAGTCCGTTGTAAAACACAACACTGGCGCGCGAGAGCAACCCCAAGTCAGCGGGCGAGGCTTTATAAAGGTGAGGGTCAACGCCTTCGCCCATCATGTTGACCACTTCAATGCGGTCGCCCGCCACATTACGAACAACATCGGCAACCTGAGCGATGGTGCAGACGGCTTTGATCCGGCCGTCATCCACTGGCCCGCCGCAGGAACAAACTGAAATAATGGTTACTAAAATCAATAAACGCTGAATCACGATTGACTGCTCCTTTGTTTCTTTTTCGACGCGACAAACACATTGGACGCCAACTCACGCCCGATAGCGCACTCATCGCCGTTAATTTTTAAATGGATGGACCCGCCGTAAGGCTCTTCTCGAAGCATTTTCACCTTCGCGCCCGGAACCAGCCCCACTTCGTCCATATACTGCAACATCTCCGCATCGGAATCCGTCACCCGCTCGACTTGGCTGACGTCGCCAGGCTGCATGGCCTTGATCGGCAAAGTAGGATGATCGGGCAAACTGCCATCTTTGCCCGGGATCGGGTCGCCGTGCGGGTCATGCGTCGGGTGGCCTAGATACTCGTCGATTTTTTCCTCGAACACCTCAGAGATGACGTGCTCCAGACGCTCGGCTTCTTCATGCACCTGGTCCCAGCGGTACCCCAAGGCTTTCAATAAATACAATTCAATCAAGCGGTGATGACGAAGAATTTCCAAGGCGATTTTGCGGCCTTCGCTCGTTAAACTCAGCCCATTGGGCCGTGAATAATTCACCAGTTTCAATGAACGAAGACGTTTCACCATCTTAGTTACGGCAGCAGGCGAAACCGAAAAATGTTCCGCGAGCATGGATGGCGTCACAGGCGACCCATCCAAACCTAACGCGTAAACCGTCTTTAAATAATCTTCACCGTTGGTTCCAAGCATAAGAGCCACCAAGTTAACTAAAGTATAATTTTATATTAACCTAGGTTAAATACGATGTCAAGTTTTATTTTGTGAATTGCACATGAATAACCCCGCCGCAAGCAGCGGGGTATCAAATAAAGTATTTTGAAGCCCTCTCAAAAACAATTGAGTCCGAAAAAGGATTTCGGCCGTTCAAAAATTGACAAACCAATTCTGGCATGGGTGCAACTCTGGGGGCGCCTGTGCAAAAGGGCATGAAAGCCCGCACCGAAGTAAGCAGAGATGTACCCATGCCTTTCGCAACGAAAGTGCAAACTGTTTTGAGTATGAAATGGGATTTCGGCAGTTCAAAGATCGACAAACCAATTCTGGCATGGGTGCAACTCTGGGAGCGCCTGTGCATAAGGGCCTGAAAGCCCGCACCGAAGCAAGCAGAGATGTACCCATGCCTTTCACAACGAAAGTGAAAATTATTTTGAGATGGCTTCAAGTATTTCTTGCGCCTCAACGGGCGGGGAATGAAACCCGAATTAGATTAAACTGCTTAATAGGGGATTGGAATAATTAAACAAGCAAGAACAAAGGAAGCAGCACAATAAAATTTCATTACATTAAATCCACAATAAAACAAAAATCTTTAACTTCTACATAAAACTTTCACTTGTTTTCTCCCTGAAAAATTCTGAATCTGTACGTTTTTGGGATTCCAAATCTCTAAAACCGGACGGAATATATTACCCTAGATGGAACCTTCGATAATAAAAACTCATTAATATACTCATTACATGGAACTTACGAAAGATCGTCTTAATTGGCACAAATAATGCTTATTACAGGGGCAAGATAAAATCAAACGAAAGGAGGTCAATATGGTACGCAATGATCGTCTCAAACCGAAACCCGTCCCAAATGGTTCGAGATCGAAGCAACATTTGGGACAAAGCGAGCAAAATCAACGTTTAGAACAATTTAAGCGTTATTTGGAAAATCGTGGATGCCCTGTTCGTCTCGCTCCAAAAGACGAAAACGAAGTTCGCTGGATTGGATAATGGAAGGACAAGCATGATGACAAATAAACTTGCCCAACACACTCCCCCCTTCGCTTCGCCGCAACCATTCGGCGTTAACGCTGTCACCGAAATACGTTCGATTACCCTCACGACTTAATCGATTAACTCCAAGCAGTAAAAAATCCGCTCTACATTGAGACTAAAACTCAGTAGAGCGGATTCATTATATATACCCATATTTTAATGATTAGCGATTGATGTTATCACGCATGCGTTGTTTGTAGCCTTCAACACCGGTTTGAATATAGGTCTCTTCGTCTTTTACGCGGCGCTCTCCTGAAATGGGATCAAGATGAAGAGACTGCAATCGCCCTTTCACTGCGGTCATGTCCATCAAGACGCGCATTAAGGCAAATGCGTCGTAGGTTTCCCGTTTGGGAAATTCGAGAATCACCGACGGGACGCCCTTATCGACAAAGTCTTCATAAGTGCCGCGCATAGAAGCAATCTGCGCTTGTTGCAGCGTCTTGCCGCGAAATACGCTGAGGCTGCCTTGCAGCGGCGCCGTTTCAGGAATCGCGAGGTCTTCGCCAAATAACTTGGGCATCAAAAATAAAACGACTTTATCGTGCGGCCCGTTGATAACGCCGTTGAGTAACGAGTGGTTCCCGGTTGGGCCGGTGGTCGCAATGACGTTCAAGCCTTCGCCGCGCTCCTGGACGGATTCTTCATACAATTGTACAAACCAGTCGCCTAATTTGGCGTTATCAAAATAGGGGTAAAACACCATGCTGGTCTTCTTACATCCCCATTCAGCGAGATGCAAAAATTCCGCCAGACGAAAGGCCGGGTTCTTTTCAATCGGCGCCGTTAAAAAAGTCTGGTGAGCGGCGCCGTAGCCTTTCATCGCTTGGTTGAGGCGCTCAAGCGGGTCGCCATTCGCGCTAACCGCGAGGAACAACAATCCAACCGGCGAAGCAAACGAGAAACGCCCGCCCACGCCGTCAGGCACAGGCAGCAGCGCCATAAACTTGCCCTTGCCGCTTGATTGCATTTGGAACAGCAAACTCTTGTCATTCAATCCGGTGGTTGCGACGGTTCGGCTCATCCAGTCATCGCCCAGCGCATCAGCGAGCATCATGCCCGCCAGCGCGGTTTCCGCCGTCGTGCCGCTCTTGCTAACGATGTTAACGACCGTCTTATCGAGCAACCCGCGCTCTTTCAATACGTCTAATAAGCCCTTCAAGCGAAGCGGATCAAAAGTATCACCCGTAAAGTACACTTCCGGGGCGCCCTGAATTTTTCCGGCATTTACCATGTCATTATGATACGGGTGGTTCAAAAAATCATGCAACGTACGCGAGCCTAAGTCAGAACCGCCGATGCCGACCGTGATAAAGACTTTGGCTTTGCTTCGCACCTGGTTCGCAATGTCAGCGATGGTCTCCATCGAAGCATAGTCTGCATGGCCGGACGGCGTCTTATGACACCAAGTCCAGGCGCGCAAACGCTGAATCAATGATTCATAGCCTTCTTCATCTTCTTGTTGGAAGCCCTGCTGAATTGCAGTTAGATTTTGATTGAGTCCTTCGCACCAGGCGGCGGGAACCGATTGGTTCAGCAAACCGGCGCCGGACGCATCGACGGGAAACATATCGCGGATTGGCATGATGTCTTCACCTTTTCGTGGAAAATGAACGAGCCATAGAATAGCAAGCGGCGTCTTCTCTGTTGAGAGACGCCGCTTGGGGATTTATTAGATAAAAACGCACTCTTACGCTGGCGGCGTAATAGACGTCGCTTGACGGGAAGCCAGTTCACGGTCGAGATGATACAACCCGACTTTGTCGCTTTCAACAAATTCTAACTGGTCAACAATGCCTTTTGAGGTGGCTTCTTCTTCAATCTGTTCATTCACAAACCACTGCAAGAAATTATTGGTGGGGTGGTCGCTTTCTTTCATCGCCAGATCGACCAACTTACCAATGCAACTGGTAATATATTTTTCATGTTCATAGGCAGACTTAAATGCGTCCAGCGGAGATTTCCATTTTGCCTGCGGCTCTTTAATGGCGCCTAAAACAACGCGACCGTCGCGATCATTTACGTATTTATAAAAACGCATGACGTGCGCCAGTTCTTCCTGGAATTGCGCTTCCATCCAGTTAGCAAACCCCGGTAAATTGACGGATTCAAAATAGGAAGCCATCGACAGATAAATGTAGGAAGAATACATTTCTTCGTTAATCTGATTATTGAGCGCGTCGAACATTTTCTTACTTGTCATCGGGTGCGTCTCCTTTGCTCTCGTTGTACATTAGAAAAATTCATTTCGATGTTTGCATTGTACCATGCCGGGCCGTAAGTCGGAACGCTCTTATTCATCAGAAAATGATTTCCCGACTGTTTTCTACAAAAAACTACATTTTTGTAACCACTGCGGTCCAACCCCGTTTTGGAGCGCTTGCCGGCGACGCAACGCTCCCGCCGGACGCATGGACGGCTTCAACATAATATTCAAATCCACCTTCCGGCAAATCCGTGAATGGAACATCAATATGAAATACCCGATTCGAAAGAGACCGGGCCTTGCGCTCTAACCATTCACTATCGCCAATGGCTCGCATTTTTAATTGGATAATCTCAGGTTGTTCCTCGCCAAGATGAATCACTCTCAGCTGAAGCGGCTCTCCCTGGCGGTATAGCGAACGAGGCGTCAAGACGATCAGGCGCTCCGGGCCAGGGTAATCTTTTCTCAGCAGGGCGGCGGCAGGTAATTCTTCACCGAGCATAGAGGATAGTTCTCTTGCCGGGGCGTCTAACAACGCTGGAAAATTTTGCTGTTCCCAATTGGCAATCATCCCCATCCCGCCCGTGGTGCAAACCGTGTTTACCAAAAATTGGTAGGCGGATTCTATCTGCCTGATAATTTCCATCCGAAGCGGCAATACATGCGCCTTGGCGTATTCAGCCTGTTTGGAAACGGATTCCCGGTTCGCTTCCTGCATCTTTAAATTGTACTGATGCCATAGGCATTGGATATGAGCAATGGTTTTTTGAAAATGAAATTGGTTTGACCAATACTCAAACCGCTCCAGCGATAGAGGCCCCTGAACATCGCCGCGCAAATTTTCAAATGCCTGAACATAGGCATATTCCGTTTGGCGAACATCCCAGGGCGTCGAATCCGGTTTCAGGCTGCCCGGCCCCCGCACCCAAGTTGTGGTAATGGGCAATTCACCATCGAGCGAAGAAAACAGATCCGCCGCTTTCTCTCCCGCTTGTGCGCCAAATTGAGAATACGCCCAATCCTGATAAAAATCACCGACGGGCTGGTCGCGGTAGACGGACAGTTCGAGCGGCAGGTCAGCAGTGAAATCCAAATAGTCTCCACCGCCGCAATTCACGCGGCGGCCCATGCCCCGCCCTTCAATTTCTAACGCGGCGATCCGCGGCGCACCTTTGACAGGACTGAAATGAATCGAGAGGGTTTCATTGGCGACTCGTGCGCTAAACGATTCAACATGCGCCGTATACCGTCCAGCCCGCTTAAATGGATCAAAACCTTTCAGCACTGTTGCGCCTTGCACCACGACATCGAACACGCGTTGATTGGCCCGGGTCGCTTCCGTCTCGCAAAAATGCAACGTAACAGTATAAACGCCATTCGGCGCACTCATCTGATATTGCAAAGGCCCTTCAATTTGTGAGGTATACAGATCAGGAGTGTTGGTCTTGTTAATAGGACGCTTGGGAATCTGAACATAGTTTGCGCCCTTCAGGCTCTCGTTGCGGTTTCGGGTAATTTGCTCCTGTTTCCAGTCCTGGTTCCAGGCCGCTTTCGCCAGCGCCTGTACATTGGGATCCAGAACCCGGGTGCGCCAATGAATGCCGAGAATTCCATCGCATCCATAGTCGCGCGCATCAACCGCATCCGCCCGCATACGCCCCGCCCATAATTGAGGCATTAACAGGTTCGGGTCATCCTCTAACCAGGGAATCGCCCAAAGCGAGCGGTCTTCTATTCGCTTGAAGGCCGGGTCAACTGGTTCTTTGCCCACCTGACGGTTAATGCAACTCATGGAAAACGATTTGGGCAGAAAGCGGTCAAACAATGCGCGATCTTGCACCGGACCCAACACCCACCCGCAAGTGGCGAATTGAAACGGCGCTTCTACTGCTTCGGCGGCCCGCATGGCGGCGGTCAGGTCGTCTTTTGTATGTTGAATCTGTTCTGGTGAATTTCCCTGCCAGGTCCAACGCTCCGGCGTCCAGAACCAGTAATAGTCAATTGGCGCGGTCAGCATTAAGCGTTTGAACATGCCTTCATATAATGCTTGCGCCGTCTGGATGCTATCGAAGTCGCGACCTTGCCGCCGGAGTCTTTCTTTTAAACGCACAGGTAGCGTCAATGGCGTTTCGGCGCCAATGCAGGTTTGGATTCCAAGGCTGCGCGCAAATGAAAACGCATCGCCCAGCAACGCCCCCGCATCGTTAAACAGCGCATTAGAGTCTTCAAGGCTGGCGGGCTGGGGCGAGCGTCCCTCCATCACATCTCCGCCGAAATCATCCCGTTCAAACATGGTGGATGCGCCAAATGAATAGGCGCTGGTTTTTTTGGGTTGATATCCCCAATTGCCGCGCGCGGTGTTGTACCACGATGATGGATAACTGAACGCAACGGTTCCGTCTTCATTCAAATCGTCCTTGAGGCCAATCCAGACGGACGGTTCTGCGTTGGGATATGCCTTGGGATCAATGGGAAATTCTTCAGGGTAGCAATGCAGCGCAAAAAAATTCATGCCTAACTTCGGCAATTGGGCGAGGATGGATTTATACTCCCCGGCGTTCCACCAATCAGGCCCCTCAGGAAAATCATGAAACGGCTGGACGCCGCGAATGCGGAATAACGGAGACGCCTGAACATGTATTTCAGGCAGTTCAGCCTTCATGGTTTCATCGGGAATGATGTCGCCGTGAAGACCAAAGCGGATACCCAAACTTTCAGCGAAACGATAGGCGCCATACAAAACGCCGCTATCCCCTCCGCCTACAATGCACACCGATTTTGTCCCATCCCGAAGAAACGTCTGGATGTGATAGCCGCTATCTTGCAGGTTCGCAATCTGCTGCTGGAAGTCTGCTTCCGGGTATTGGTTCCACTGGTTTGATTTTTTAGCCGCGACCGCGACGACTTGCGTTTCGCTGCCCGCATCGAGTCGAATATCAAACCGTATGCCTGTACGAACGTACAAATACCGCTGAATCTCTTTCGCCGCTAATTGCTCAATCGAAGACGCGTCAGGCGGCGTTACGATTACAATTTGTGAATAGCTCGACCCCAAAATGATCAATATAAAACAGAAAATCAAACCTAGATGCTTAGTCATCATGTTGTCCCCTATTGTTTTTAAGCTACATACCCGATTGCATCTCCCAAACCGATAACAAATTCACTTTTGCCGAACCGCCCTGAACGCTGATTGACATGCCTTGCGCATCGTATTTAGTCGGATAGACCCGCGTAGCAAGATAAGTATTCTGGTTTGCAAATAATTCGACGACGGAGCGGTCGAGAAAGAGGTTCAATAAAAGATGTTCATTATCGCCTAAATCAATCTTCGTCTCATGCAGATGTTTTCCAACCCCGTCTTGCAGACTCGATTGTGAGCGGTCAAAGCCCAGCGTCTTCGTTTTTACGTCATAAACAAGATGGGTTTGCTCTGCCCCGTCAGGTGTTTGATAAAAACTCAATGTGATTTTTTCCGCATCGCCCGGCTCAATATCCAACCAGATTTCCAGCGCATTGCCCGAAACATCAGCCAGCAGGTTTCCACTATTGGGCGTCAGCGTTTTCATCGCCCAGTTTTTCTGGTTACGGCGCAACGCTTTTACTTCACCAACAGGAGCGATGTTCAATTTGCCATTTGCGTTCAGCGTTAGTTCTTGAGGAAGCGACATCGCCCCCGCCCAACCAGCGGCGTCATGCAACTCGCCCCTGCGGTCTTCGCGAATCCAACCAAACAACAAACGGCGCCCTTGTTCATCCACAAACGTCTGCGGCGCATAACTGCTGCCATAATCAAACACTTGAAATGAATCGGGCGTAAACTTTCGCCCGTCAAAGTCGCCGACGAAATAACTCACTTTATGTCCAGGAATTGGCGAGACCATTAAAATGTGCTTATCGCCTAATGGGAAAAACGACGGGCATTCCCAGATTCGGCCTGATTCTTCGGGATCGCCGGTGAGGATGGGGTTGAGATATTCCCACTCGACCAGATCGCGCGAGCGGTACAACAGCGCTTTGCCTGCGCCGCCAATTTCGCCGGAACCGATGACGTTGTACCACCAATCGCCGTCTTTCCACACGCAGGGATCGCGAAAATCTTTGGTTTCAAAATCAGACGGAGGAAGCGGGATCAACGGGTTATCAGGGTGTTTCTTAAAGGTTTCTAGTCCATCATGGCTAACCGCAATCCCCTGCGACTGGGGCCGGTAGTTATTCACGCTGTCATGTTCGAGTACGCCCGTATAAACAAACGTCGGCAGGCCGTCGTCATTGACCACCGCACAACCCGAAAAGCAACCGCCTTCATCGAATGTACCCGGCGTCGGCGGCAGCGCAATGGGTCGATCCGCCCAGTGGACTAAGTCAAGGCTAGTTGCGTGTCCCCAGTGCATGTTGCCCCAGACGGCGTCCCACGGATTATGTTGATAAAAGAGGTGATAAACGCCTTTGTATTGGATCAGCCCGTTGGGGTCGTTCATCCAGTTTTGCGGTGGCGTAAAATGAAAACGAGGCCGATGCGCGTCATTCGAATCAAGACGTGCACGGGCCTCGGTTAATTCTTGTAAAGACGGTAGGTCAGGCTTTTCAGCCGCCTGAATCGTACAGGCAAATACGGCGACAATAATTCCTAAAACGAAACTCGATTTCTTGACCATAGCGCATAGCCTCCAGGCACAACATGAGATGCGCTATCAAGTTAATCCATCAACGCCCAATCATCAACAGAGACAGGCAATACGCCATCAAGAAAATCAAGACGGCGTTCGGTAAATTCCATGATGGTGTCATACGATTCTACGATCTGAGAGCGGCGAAGATTGTCTTTCGAACCGGTGTATTGCTCTTCAAGCGCAAGGTCCGTCAACAGCAGTTGCTCATATTGATCGCAGAGTTCCTGAACGCGCTCCGTTGAAAAGCGCCGTGTCATCTCGCGCCGCACGCGGCGTTTGTATTCTTCATGAAAAGGCTCATGGCGATGGAACGGCCCTGAAATATAGCCTTCCGGTCGTCCATTCCGGGGAGAGAATCCATTCAAGGGAAAATCAACCGGCATCTCGACGAACATCGGAACGCCAGGTTCGGTATAGCCAAACGTCTTATCGCAATCCCAGGGGATGCACTCCCATTTGTTAGCGGGCGCAGGCGCATGATACAAGAACATGTTGTTGAAGAAGCCGTCCCAATTGCTCATTAAGCAGCCTGCGACGGAATAATTCATCACGTTTTCAACATCAAGAAACTTACGTAAGCCTTCTTCTCTCTGCACAGCGCCGGAAACGCGAATGGCTTGATTGAGTTCGTTCAGGTCGGATTGGTCTTCATCAAGGTTGGTTTGTTTTTGAATTCCATTGGGGACATTGTAAGCGACCTTATAGATGTTGGCGTCGCGGTTGCGGTCATTGAGTTCAAGAAAATTTTCATTCGGCTGCTGAATGAGCAAGATTTGTTCATGGCGTTCAAATTGAATGGCCCGATACCACTCCGCCCCGGGAACCATCAAACCGAAACTCTCAAAAATTTTGTAACTGACTTGCTCCACGTGCGGGGTTTGCGGCCCCGAGGTCGTCCCGGCGGGAGGGCTTTCGGGCAGGATATTCAATGTCCGGTTGCCTTCAAATTCCTGCCCTTTTAGAAATTTGATCTTTTTGCCATTGCGCGAATCATAAACGCTTGCGCCGTCATACACCTGCGGCGGACCGTCTAAAGGCTTGAATACGCCGCCGCCAAATTGATCGCCTTGCGACTCCGGCAAATCCATCAGGATGCTGTAATAAACCCAAAACAGCGGGAGCAAGGTTTCGATTTCATTGTCATACACAAAATAGGATTCATACGGACGCGCAGCAGAGCGGTGCGGCCAATAGACCGTGCCGCCCGTGTTGGTCTTCATTTCAAATTTATACCGAACCAGTCGCTGCGAATCTTGAGGAGGAACCCTTACAGAATAGGTCGCAACATCGCCGTTGACCGATTGCCTCTCCATCGCGTAGGTGGAAGCAGCGCTGCCGCCGGAACGACGCGTATTAAAGGTTTGCAGATAGAGTTTCACGCTTGAAATGATTGATGCGCCGTCGAATTCCGAGGTAATCGTCACAAAATCATTCGAGGTTGGATGCTGCGGCGAATGGCTTGTTTGGTTGAGGTATAAATCCGGCGACTCGCCGAAGACCGAATTCTGCGCGCCCGGCGTTCCACTCGAGCTGAGAGACGTACGCCAATTTTTATAATCGTCTGACGGCAATTCGGGCGAAATTTTCTCTAGTGAGGAACCATAGCCGTCCGGGCCAATCGGCCACGGCGCGGCGTCGCTATATTTGAATTCATCGACGATTTCTCCGTTCGCATCTCTTAATAGAATGCGTTCGCCGCTATCAGCGAGTTTACCGATATACGGCCCCGCCAATGCGCTCACGTTGCGAAACGCTGAATGGTTGGGGTCTCGCGCTAGAACAAAATAGTTATTTGCAGGAATAATAGCCCGACGCGGAAATTCATACAAAATGCCTTCCGTAAAAACATAACCGTCTAACCGGATGCTTCTACTTGTTGGGTTATAGAGTTCGATAAACTCTTGCAGCCCGTCTTCTGGCGGGTTGTAGTGAATTTCGTTAATGTAAATCTGCGCCTGGGTAACGATGGCGGTAATCATGAAAAAAGAACAGCTCAATAAAAAATGGCAAAATCGCATTCTGAATTAATCCCTTACACTTAATTATGATCAATAAAATAGAACGATATCAACAACTACACAATATCACAAAGCCGACCAAGCCTCAGGTTGATTGTCAAGAATTCTTCAATTCATTGATATTCACCAGACTAGCCAGTCGTCCTTATGATGATTTATCATTATAGAAGAAACAACTGCTTGAGGGGAGATATCCATGAACGCCAGAGACGCCGCCACCATCGCCTGCCGGGTTTTGGCTGCTTATATCGTTGTTGAATCACTCAATGTACATACACGCGTTTTTTTTATATACAACGCAAATTCAAACCTACAACCTCAATATTACCAGCTATTGCTGATTCCCGTTTTTCTGTTGATCGCTATTTATCTGTGGCGGGAAGGCGGAAATCGAATTTCGAGATCACTTGCGAAGCCTGATGACGAGATCAACTCTGTATTGAACGCTCAGCAATGGGTTTGTTTATTTTTGAGTTTAATTGGTATCTATTTTCTAATCAGCTCAATCTCACGAATATCATACATCGTTTTTCTGATCGCATCTCAATTCGGGACTTCATCCCAATTTATGAGTTCAAACCAATGGCAGATAGGAGAACTTTTATCGTTTTCTGGTGGGCTATTTCAACCGTTTTATGGTCTGATTCTTCTCATTTGCGCTTGGCCCTTGTCCAAGGGATTAATTTACATGCAGTCATTCAAATTTCCCAACCAAAAGAGCTCTGCTGCACTCACAACCCAGTCGCTTGCATTGAGCCTATTGGGGATTTGGCTTCTGGGAAAATTGCTGCCTCAAATTTCCCAATATAGTTCTTTTATTTTCATGTCGCCTCAACCCAACCAATCTGCTTTTACAATATTGTCATTGGGCGCTTGGGTTCAACTGTGTTTCGCCATCGCATTGATCGTTGGTGCGCGGGGGATCGTTGGAATGCTCTATGCACTGCGCGTTTGGGGCAACCCGTTCGCGAAAGAGCGCGAGAATTAGCAACGAGCGTACTATCTGATACGACCGAAGCGTGGGGAGGGCGAGTCTCCCGACGAGCCGCGAAGAATCAAAGCGCTTTCTTTTAACCTCGGCTCATCAGGTCTTAAAGCAAGTTCTACGGTTGGAGGGTGGCAAGGGCAAGGCCGAATGAAATGAGGGCAGCCCTTGATTGCCAACGTATTGATTTATTGATAACGATTTAATGTTCCATAGATTGCTTCAAGGGCTGACGTCGCCAGCCAGCCTTCGTCTGGCTCCGCTCCGCCTTGCCCTTGCCACCCCGCCACCAGGTTTTATCTACGGTTGCACGGGCCTGTCGCGCTCGTGGTCGACGATACAGAAGAAACCAAACGGCTCATCCGCTGTGTTGCATAACTGATGCACCTGCATCGGCTCAATGTAGGCGACGTCCATATTGTTGAGAACCATTTCTTTGTCTTGTAATTTCAAGACGCCGCTGCCGCGCACGCAGATGACTGTATGTGTGTGATTGTGCTTCTCCATACTGCTGAATCCACCGGGCGCGATTTCAAAATAGCGCAGGTCGAACGCCGTCTTCTCGCCGCTCTTACCAATCAACTCACAGCGCGACACATTCTTGAAAGGCAATTCCGACGAGGAATCTTTATACGCTTCCGACTCCCTGCCCTGCCACTGAAATCCTTCTGCAAATTTTAACAACGTCTTGACATTCGCCTTCGACGCCGAGGGTAATTCACAAGCCGAAGCAAAACCTGCGTCGGGTTCTTCCAGGCGCTCATCGAAGTTCTTGCGCACTTCATCCATAAAGGCCTTGGTGCTCTGGGTCAAATCGTCGGAATGGCTAATCAAGGCGCCGCCGATGAGGAACAAGGTCTCTTCGCCGTATTCATGCCCCATCGTAGCGATGTTATCGAATTTCATGCCGCCAGCAGGCGATGGAAACGCGCTTTTGATAGGCCCCATCGGTTCGCGCAGACGGTCGCAGATATCGTGGCAATCCTGTTGAGAGAACGAAAAGCGCCCGCCGTAATTGGGAAAAATCGAAACGTCCGCGCCCAGTAAACGAAACAGCGTTCCAAGAAAGACGCCGTGCGCGATGCCGTGGCGGTCGTCGAAGAAATGCGTCCCCGTAAAACTGGGATGCGCCAGATAACAAAGCGGATAGTTCTCGACCAGATAGCGAAACGTATCAAGCCCAATCGTGAAGGGGCAAATCAAAATTGAAAAAATGCCTTCTTGACTGAGGAAGGTCATCATGCCGTCGAGTTCTTCGACGGGCGCCATTACGTTTGGGCAATACAGCGTCGGGCGACCGGTTTGTTTTTCCGCATCCAAGGTGGCCTGGTGGCAAAGGCTGACGCGGCGCTTAAAGTCTTCAAGCGAACTCTCATGCAAATTGTGGTCGTCTTTAATCATGTCGCCGCCGCCCAGCGCGAAGGCGCGGGTCATGTCTGCGAAAGTTTCCGGCGACGAGCCATAAGGCTTCAACGCTGTCGATAACAAGGGGCGTCCATACACGCCCAAGCGCTTGCGGATACCTTCGATGCCGTGGTTCGGGCCTTTGACCCGGTCTAAAAATGCTTGTGGAAATTCGATATGGTTAATGCGAATATTTTTTTTGAGTGAGATGTTTCCATAAATCAGGTTCAAAAACTGCGGCCACTGATAGCCCGTATGGTCAATGGGATATTCAATGATGGAATCAAACGCGCCATCACAACCTTCGGCAGGTTTAGTAGAACGAACCTTCCCAACCACCTGTTCACGCAATTCTTCTGGAACCAGCTGCTCTGGAACCTCGACCGTTTGTTCATAGGCAATGTCTTTACTGATTTGATCGACTTCAGCCGCATCACAAGTTAAACGGTAGTGTACTTTCAGGCCATCAGACATTCTTTTTATCCCCTTGTTGACAATTGACTGGAGAGCATAGCACCAGCAAATCCGGCTCAATAGTGATATTGCTCATTGAATTTCCAAGCATTCGTTTCTTGACTGGTTTTGTGCAATTTTACGTTACAGCGAAATCCTATATTTTGCGGATATCTCATTTTTTTTGTTACAATCCACAAAAGCATTACACAAAAGCGGGATGCCATGCTATAATCAACATATCTAGTCAAGTAAATTGTTTACTGTAATACCATAATACTACCGGGAAATTGCTATATCATTGGACAGACTGCGTTTTATTTAGATTGGAAGCCTAAGAAAACGCCCCAAAATGAGTAGCCTCCTGGAACATGAATTTAGGAAGCTATGCCTGAGATTCAAGCCCATGAATCGTTGTACGATCACGCCGTCTGCAAATTATTAGACCGCGTCAGCGTAACGCGCACGTCGTTTGAAGAAATGACGGGCACGACCCATCCATGGGAAATAATGAATGGTTCGCTAAATCATGTCCAGAACCAATTTCTCCAAATCGAAAATGATCTAAGCGCCAACCACAAAGACGGTTCGCTCACCTGCGTTAAAACGGCGGAGGGCGCGTTTTGGTTAAACAAGTCCGGCGTTGATACGCTGATGGATGAACTCAACCACACCATCGTCAATGTGACCCAAAAAGGCCCCTCGCCTTTATGGAGCTATACGTCAATTGAACTCTTCACACAAAACCTCGAAAACCTCAAACGCTTAATCATCGCCACCAGCCACGACCGGGTCGAGATCAAGCGCCTCCAGACTCTTTTAAATGGAAACGGCGACAATATTCTGGCGGAGTTAAATAAAGCCAATGCCGCGATGGACGAGTTGCTAACCAAAGTGAAAAACCATGCGCCGCATGTTTCAATCGCGAGCCTTCCTGACGTCGTTTTATTTGAGCGGGCGAAAATTACCTTTGACTTGCTTCAAAAACACGTCAAAACAGAGCAACAACTTGGCTATGACCGCGTGACGCTCAAGCGGGTGTATGATATGTTGGAAGCGCGCTGTGGTTCACGCGTCAAAAATTTCCGCCAACGCATTCAGTCCTTCATGCTGATGTTTCGTGAAGAATTGCGCCAAAGCGAAATACTTCAGCTAATGCTATCTGGGCGCTGGGGCATTTGTCTGGCGACGCTGGATTCTTCGCCGGATTCATTGAATGGACTCACTCGCGTGGTCCGCAAAGAGATCGACTGGTTTACAACCTTTGTATCATCGCGTGAACAAGAGCAAGGCCCAACACCGACCGGAGTCAATGCAGTCGCGATGGCTGAAAAAGCCACAGATTACTTCGAGAACGGTCAGCCGAGCGAAGAAGATTTGGCAGGCCAAGCGCTAACCGATGAAGAAATTCAGAACCTTCTCGCCAGCGATCAGCCAAAAGACAAAAAAGAGATTGAACTGGCCGAGTCAAAAAACACCGAAAAAAAACCAAAAAAAAACAGCCACCGCATGGCGTTTACCTCACGTGGCGGCCGCCGTTAGACACTTTCGGTTCCGTTACTTCATGCTTTCATCCACATAGATGTACATCGCCGCCAACCCGTTTAATGGAT
Source organism: Candidatus Hinthialibacter antarcticus (assembly GCA_030765645.1). NCBI lineage: Bacteria > Candidatus Hinthialibacterota > Candidatus Hinthialibacteria > Candidatus Hinthialibacterales > Candidatus Hinthialibacteraceae > Candidatus Hinthialibacter > Candidatus Hinthialibacter antarcticus. Next base: position 87,912 of record JAVCCE010000039.1, read on the forward strand.
AGGATTTTCCGTCTAGAACATGGCGGCCGATTCCATCAACCGCACAGGCAACCACCCACCAGCCCGATTCTGGCAGCGTAATATGAAAGACGCCATTCGGGTCGGTCACCACCACGCGAGTAATGAATGGGTCAGGCGGCAATGCGTCTAGATCAGGCTCTTCGGTCAGATAATGCTCGACCTCAATTTCCGCATCAGCAATTGGCTTATCGCTCATCATTACCCGTCCGGTAAACACGCTTCCCGCCTCTAAACCATAAGGCCGTGTTAATGGAACAATTTCTAACGGTTGTCCGGTGCGTTGGCGCCAACCATCTTGCCGTTCGGTATGCAACGTAATTTTTACGAAGTCCTGGTAGGCGGCGTTATTGCGAGAGACATACGGCTCTGAATCAATGGCGATCAAATAATCGCCAGGTTCGGTGGGTTTGAATTGCCAGACGAGACGCTTAATCTTTTCACCGCGAATTTCTACTGATTCAATCTCCAATGTTTTTGTAATATCAACTTTCGCGTTAGTCGGCGTAATCGCCAAAATTCGCGAAACCGCTTCCGTATCAACCCACTCGCGCTCGTATGGATGCCCATACACATAAAAGAAGTTGACTGTTTGGTTGGCTCTCGCCCAGGGGGTATCGTGTAGCAAAATCGGGAAATGCGCCCAGCCCGAAACCGACACCGCGCCCATAAGAATGATGGAAATCAATATACGCTGCATGTTGCGTCTCCTTTTGTCGATGCTGTATATTCATACTTTTATCAAATTCGTATTACGATTCAAGGGCAAGAAGGCGCAGCAAGAAATATTTCTGTCCCGTTGAACTGAAACCGGGTTTGCGACTACACTTAGTTTCAGAAATCACCTGTAATATAATGCGTGATTAGCAGCAGTTACCTTTTGACAAAGGACGCAAATATGAATTCCATTTACCGCGCCATTTGGGTTTTGGGGGCGCTTTTAATCTTGACTTCGGCGCCGCTTGCGCAACAAACAATTACGGTCGAAATTCCCGGCCTGGCCGATGGCGCCATCCAACTGGAATTGGTGCGCATCCCCGCAGGGACGTTCATCATGGGAACGTCATTAGACGCCAAAGAACGCTGGCCGGAAGAATTTCCGCCCCACCAGGTCACAATTTCAAAAGATTTTTATCTCGGCAAATACGAAGTGACGCAGGCGCAATGGCGCGCCGTGCATGGCGGGACGCCCTCTCGCTATGACTACCCTCTTGATGAGAACCACCCCGTCGAATCAATTTCGATCCGTAACATTGAAGAATTCTTTGAAGACCTCGTTGACGACGGCATCGGACAATTTCGTCTGCCGACCGAAGCCGAGTGGGAATACGCCTGCCGCGCTGGAACGACCACACCGTATTTCTGGGGGGACACCAGCAAGCCCATCAGCTCGTACGCCTGGTATTATTCCAACGCGGGCGGACGCCATCATCCCGTCGGACAAAAATTGCCCAACCCTTGGGGACTGTATGATATGACGGGCAACGCATTCGAGTTTTGCGCGGACTACTGGCGCGAGGGCTTTGAACGCGAGCCTCAAGTCGACCCGTTCGTTGAGCGCGATACCCGCTACCGCGTCATCAAAGGCGGCGGTTACAAAAACAACGCCCACCGTACGCGCCCTGCATGGCGCTATTTAACAGAAGAGACCCGGCGTAATTTTAATTTTGGATTTCGCGTTGCGATGGATATTGAAAATGTTCCTGTGACGCAAACGCGCGTATCAGACTGGTCGATTCACTAAGAAGCCGGGCGTTTCAAGCCCGTGTTTTTCCATCAAGGTTCGGTCCATTAAAATCTCTTCCGTCGGGCCGGAGGCTTGTACGGTTCCTTCGTCAAGCAGAACCACGCGCTCACACGTTTCACAAATCAAGTCGAGATTGTGGCTGGAGATGATCCGGGTCACGGGCAGCGCGTTGAGAATTTTAACCAACTCGCGGCGCCCGCGCGGATCGAGATCGCTTGATGGCTCGTCAAGCAATAAGACCTCAGGCTGCATGGCGAGGATGCCCGCTATCGCGACGCGCCGTTTTTCTCCACCCGATAAATGAAATGGAAGCCTCGGCTTAAACGACTCATCCAACCCGACCTGTTTCATGGCGCCATCAACGCGCGCTTGGGTCTCCTCGATGGATAAGCCCAAATTCAGTGGCCCGAACGCAATGTCATCTTCAACGCTAGCGTGAAACACCTGGTCGTCGGTCTGTTGAAATACGATGCCTAATTTCCTATGCACCTGCTTGCGCCCCTCCGGCGTATTCAAATTGCACCTCGCCACGGAAACGCTTCCATCAAAACGGTCGATCACACCTGCAAGAACATGAAAGAGAGTCGTCTTCCCGGCTCCATTGGGGCCGATCAATCCGACCCGCTGTCCATGTTTAATGTGCAGATTTACGCCTTGCAGCGCCCGGCGTCCGTCGGGATAGCAATATTGCAAATCTGAAATCTCAATCAAACAACTCAATTCAACACTCCAAGCATAAAATCACCATATAGGATCACCGCAACTGACGCGAGACAGACGACCAGTTTGATTCCATCCATCGGCTGTGCGGCAAATGAATGCAAGCGCTGCAAGCGCCCATCATACCCGCGACATTTCATGGCGCGATGGACGCGCTCAGTGCGTTCGAGACTTCGCACCAGCGTCATGCCGATAACGTTCGCCCAGGTTTGATACACGCGTATGGAAGCGCGGTTCTGAAACGCGCGCACTGACAGCGCACAACGAATGCGTAAAAACTCCATCCACAATGTGTGGATATACCGAAACGTCAACATGGTAATCTGTACCAACGACTTTGGACAATACAGCGCTTCAATGGCGTGCAGCAAGTGGTTCATCGGGGTGGTGTAGATCAATGCAATTGAAAACGAAACGATGGCCGTCGCCCGCAGGTACAACAGCCCGGCAAGTTCCAACCCTTCGCGCGTCATGGCGTATCCTGACAACAACGGTTCTCCCGGCGTCGTAAACGGTAATACAACAAAACAGGGGAGCAAAAAAATATGGACTGCGCCCAAGCGGGTGAGCAATATCCGCAACGGCAACCCCGCCGCCGCGAGCGTCAATAAGGAAATGACAAACGCGATACAGGCGCCGGTAAGCGTATGAACGGATGCGCTTACGCCCGCAATCAAGACAAACGCGACAAATTTCCAGCGCGCGTCCCAACGATGCAGCGTAGAATCGAGTTGAGCGCAATGTTCGATATCAAGATTCAAAATGGTCTAACCGTTTTTCAATCGCGCGAAGGCGTTGATCCGCCCGATAAGCAAACCAGGCGGCCATCAGGCTCGTGATAAAAATAAACCCAATGATTATTTTCACAGGCTGTCCCAATTGATTTTGAGCCGTGCTGCCCGCATAAGTTGAATTGGCTGCGGAGTGAACATGCGCCGCGTCTCCATTTTCAAGACTGGCTTCCTGTGATGAAGCGCGCAATGCGGTCAGATCATCTTGCGTTACTTGCAGCTCATTTTGATGACCGCGCCCGGCAAACACTCGGATATTAAACGGACTTTGCTGGGGCAGCGCCGCGCGGTATATCCCTTGTTCATCCATCTTGTCCTGATGAATGACCTCACCGTCTTCTGACAACAAGGTCACTTCGGCGCCTGCGGTGGGTTCGTCTCTTCCCATCCAGGCTTCAATCACCAGTTCGTTTCCATCCAGCGAATAAGCGATATCCAACCGATGGCAATAGGCGGGAGAGACCATACAAGTGATAAAGATAGCTGCGATAAGAACCTGCTTCAATTGACTTCACCTGATTTAAAATTTATTTCCATTTCATTGTATTACGAATTTGGAAATGGTGTGAAGAGTCGTGGAACCGGCTACGCATCCGGTCATATCGCATGCCGCAAAAAAAACCATTAGAAACAGGCGATTATTCTCATTCACCCGAATGGAAATCCCCAAAAAAAAATGTTGACATTGGATTAAAAAGGGGGTAGCTTCTTATACAGATGAGACAGAGCGGTTGGTTCCGCGTGAACTCAGCCAAGGTCTCAACCGGGAGGGCGACTGGTATCGCCCCAAGAGGCAAGGCCGATTGTGAAACGGTGGGCCTCAGCACATACCCCATCACGAATTGATGGGACATAAGAAAGGTTAGGCGTTAATGATTGGAGAAACGCCGCCGGACGTGTAACGAAGGGGCCATCCGTCCAAATCAGGTGGCTCCTTCCTCTGTGAGAACTGAATGTGCGCCCTCTAACAAATTCAAAACCACCCAATCTTTCCGTTCCCAAATTCAATATTTCATTTAGTATTGTAACTGGAAACAAACAATTCAAGATCGGCGCCCCATTCCACCAACGCAATTTCGTCCCTATAATATCAGCCATCAGATCAGCAGGTGCAAATGCCGCGAATGAATTAACCAATCATTCAAATCGCCCCGCTGTGAGCCCAACAACACGAACCTTCATACGGCGGCAAACACTGCTTTACCCTATGTGAGGATTTTTTTGTTTATGAAACTGCCAACGATTATTCAAGGGGGCATGGGCGTCGGCGTCTCCAACTGGAACCTTGCTAAGACTGTTTCGAAGATGGGACAGCTTGGCGTTGTGTCAGGAACGGCGCTTGATTCGGTCTTTGCCCGCCGCTTGCAACATGGCGACCCGGGTGGACATATCAAACGGGCGCTCGATCATTTTCCCGTTTCAGAAATTGCCCAGCGGGTCTACGACAAATATTTTATCCCTTGCGGCAAAGCGATCGATCAGGCGTTCAAACGCATTCCCATGCAATCGTTAACGCCCAACCGGCTTCTGCAAGAAATCACCATCTGCGCCAATTTTGTCGAAGTCTTCCTCGCCAAAGAAGGCCACGACGGAAAAGTCGGCATTAACTACCTAGAAAAAATCCAGATGCCCAACCTCGCCTCCATTTATGGAGCAATGCTTGCGGGCGTTGATTATATATTGATGGGAGCGGGCATCCCGCGTGAGATTCCCGGCGTCTTGGATAAATACGTCAACCATGAAGCGGCGGAACTCAAAGTGAAGATCGACAATTCAGACGAATCGGTCTGTATGCGTTTTGATCCACAAGCCATTGTCGGAAAACTATCCGAGTCTCTCCATCGGCCTAATTTTCTCGCCATCATCTCATCTGCGACGCTCGCGATCACATTAGCCAAAAAATCCACCGGCAAAGTCAACGGCTTTGTGGTTGAAGGCTACGATGCGGGCGGACACAATGCGCCCCCGCGCGGGCAGTTGAAGATTGATGATAACGGCGAACCGATTTATGGCGAGAAAGATGAAATTGATCTGCAAAAAATTGGCAACCTTGGTTTGCCTTTCTGGCTGGCAGGGTCGTATGGCTCGCCAGAGCGTATTCAAGAAGCCTTAGATGACGGCGCTGCCGGAGTCCAACTCGGAACGCCGTTCGCCTTCTGCCGCGAGTCTGGTATCGAAGAACATGTAAGACAACAAGTGGTTGAAAAAATTCTCAATGATGAAGTGGACGTTTTAACCGACGCCAAAGCCTCACCGACAGGGTTCCCGTTTAAAGTCGTACAAACCGAAGGCACCCTCTCAAATAACGAATTGTATCAACAACGCCCACGCATCTGCGACCTCGGCTATTTGCGGACGCCCTTTAAAAGCGAAGCGGGCGAAATCGGCTATCGCTGCCCCTCCGAACCCGTTGAAGATTATGTTCGCAAAGAAGGCGACCCCGAAGCGACCAAGGGGCGTAAGTGCCTCTGTAACGGGCTGTTCGCCAACATCGGGCAAAGCCAAGTGCAGCGCACAGGCTATGTAGAAAAGCCCTTGCTCACATCAGGCAAAGATTTATCTGTCATCAAACAGTTCATCAAAGACGGCGAAACTTCCTATTCAGCCGTTGATGTGATTCGCGCTCTATGCCCGCAACCTCAACTAGAGCCCGCTATCGCATAAGTTTCCACACCAAACTGACTATTTTTGAAATGAATTGACCAAGGCGAAACCTTTTATAGGCTTCGCCTTGATCCTTGTATGGGATTTTTTATACAATCCTCCTAGAGAATTGTTTTTGTTATTATTCGGGAGGAAAAAAGAATGGCCGATAACGGCGCATTAGAATCTATGTCAACACGGCTCGATCAGCTGTATGAATTCGACCGTGAACCTGTTACAGAAGACCAACTGCACGGCGGCGGACGTTTTGCTGCGGTGTTCTCAGGGGAACACGTCGCCGGAACGGAATTCGTTATCGGCGCATTTTTTGTTCTACACGGCGTCAACGCATTTGATCTGCTAGTTGGCTTACTCATCGGCAACCTGCTTGCGGTTTTATCCTGGACGCTGGTTTGCGCTCCAATCGCAACTCAAGTTCGCCTCACGCTGTATTGGTACTTACGCAAAATTGCTGGCCCTGGCGTGATGGTGATATACAACCTCGCCAATGCGATCCTCTTTTGCATCCTGGCGGGCGCCATGATTTCCGTCGCGGCGACTGCAGTCGGCATTCCATTTAACATTGAGATGCCAAGCCTGACGGATGTCTATCCGAACAGCGTCGGCTGGGTGCTGGTTGTGCTCGGCGTTGGCTCAGTGGTTGGACTTGTCGCGGTGATGGGTTTCAAACGCGTAAGCCAGTTTTCCAGCATCTGCGTCCCTTGGATGTTCATGGTCTTCATTGCTGGCGCCATCGCGGTGCTTCCCCAACTGGGCGAGGTCAACAGCATCGGCGACTTCTGGCATATCGCCAAAACTAAAATCTGGACGGGAACGCCCGTTGAAGGCCAGGAACAACTGGGGATGATGCACATCATCTTCTTCGCCTGGTTTTGCAATCTAGCCATGCACATCGGCCTCTCAGACATGGCCATGTTCCGGTATGCGAAAAACTGGAAGTATGGTTTTTACTCTGGCCTGGGAATGTATCTCGGCCATTACCTGGCCTGGATCTGCTCCGGCATTATGGTCGCCGCTTATGGCCATGAGATTGCCCCGGGCTTAATGGCGTATTCAGCCTGCGGTATGGCTGGCGCCATCGCGGTTGTTATCGCAGGTTGGACTACGGCAAACCCGACGATCTACCGCTCCGGTCTCGCGCTGCAAATCGTCACGCCAAACTGGCCGCGCTGGGTGACAACCGTCATCGCATTTGTAATTGCGACCGTGTTGGCTTGCTTCCCCGCGTTCGTTATGAACCTTCTCGACTTTGTCGCCATTTACGGAATCATCCTGATGCCCATCGGCGCCGTCGTCTTTGCCGAACACTGGCTCTTCCCCATGCTTGGCCTGAAACAATACTGGGCGGAAGAACGCGGCGTTCTAATCAACTGGCCTGCGTTGCTGACCTGGATCGCCGTCCTGTTGACATGCTGGTACCCGATGGGTTGGATCGGTTTGCACCTGTTCTTCCGTTGGCTGCCGGGTTACATAATGGCGTTGGTTCTTTATATCGTATTATGCATGATCTGGGGCGTAGGCCGCAGCGCGCAACCCGCGCAAGGAGGAACAGCATGAGGACCCTTTGTGGAATTCTGGCGTGTATCGCCATTTTAATTTGTATTATCAGTCCGATCCGCGTCTTTCTGGGATCGCCGACCGGAGATTATGAGCAAGACTTTGCGACATTCAAAACCATCTTCAATTGGGCGACCTTATTGTGGTTTCTCAGCGCTCCCTATTGGATGGCGCCGGACCTGTTTTCTTCAAAATTAAACAATGAGGATAAATAATCAACATGACTGCTTTCCCCGAACGATTACAGCAACTGATTGAAGCGTCTGGACTCGGCCTCGACATCATTAGCGATAAATTGCAATCGCAAGCGATTGAAACGCCCTCATGGGGCTACGCTGATTCAGGCACCCGCTTCGGCGTCTTCAAACAGCCCGCCGCAGCGAAAACGCTAGAGCATAAATTGCAAGACGCAGCCGCCGTCCATCAATACACTGGCATCGCTCCGTCCGTCGCATTGCATATCCCTTGGGACATCGTGGACAATTGGAATGATCTGAGCAAGCAAGCAGCCGCGTTGGGCATCCGCATCGGCGCAATCAATTCCAACACGTTTCAAGACCAGGAATACAAACTGGGCAGCATCACCCATGAGGACGCAAGCGTCCGGCGCAAAGCGGTCGACCACATGTTGGACTGCGTTAGCATTATGCGCGACACCGGGTCGGATATCCTGAGCCTATGGTTTGCCGATGGGACGAACTACCCCGGTCAGGGCAGTTTCCGCCGCCGCAAGCAATGGATGATCGAAAGTTTGCAGGAAGTTTACAACGCAATGGACTCAAACATGCGCTGCTTGGTTGAATATAAATTGTTCGAGCCGGGCTTCTATCATACCGATCTATCAGACTGGGGCGTATCGCACCTCGTCTGTCAGCATCTCGGCGAACGCGCGCAAGTCCTGGTTGATTTGGGGCACCATGCGCACGGCGTCAACATCGAACACATCGTCGCGCTGCTCATTAGCGAAGGCAAACTGGGCGGCTTCCATTTCAATAATCGTAAATGCGCTGATGATGACCTGACCGTCGGTTCGATTAACCCTTACGAACTGTTCCTTATATACAATGAATTGGTCGATGCGGAGCTCGACCCAACAATCAATACAAACGTCGCCTACATGATTGACCAAAGCCATAACTTAAAACCCAAAGTTGAGGCGATGATTCAATCGGTCGTGAATTGCCAGAAGGCCTATGCGAAAGCGCTTTTGGTTGACCGCGCCGCATTACGCCGCGCACAACAAGAAGGCGACATTGTTACGGCGGAACAACTGTTAACTGATGCGTACGAAGCCGACGTCGAACCGCTTCTGCAAAATGTTCGATGTAAAATGAATGTTGATCCGAACCCCATTCCAGCATTTCGTCAGAGTGGGTATCAGAAAAAAGCCGAACAAGAACGGGCTAAGCTGACAGCAGCGGCAACGCTGGGGTAAGTATCAGTACGATAAAGCGAGAACGCCGTCTTGCATTGCGAGACGGCGTTTTTTTTATGACGGAGATTTATCGAGAATGTCTCTCACTTTTTTCAACAAGACATCAGGCGTAAACGGTTTCTGCAAGAAGTTCAAACCCGTATCCAAGACGCCATGTTGAACAATTGAATTCTCGGTGTAGCCGGAAATATATAATACTTTGATATCGGAATAGATCAGTTGCACTCGACGAGCGAGTTCCCGGCCGCTCATTCCCGGCATCACCACGTCGGTCACCAAAAGATGGACCGCGCCTAGGTGTTGTTGCATTTTTTCTAGCGCGTCATTGCCCTGGCTAGCGATAATAACGGAATAACGAGATCCTTCGAAAGTAGCCAGAATCATATCACGAACAATTTCATCATCCTCAACAACGATGATGGTTTCGTCTCCATCCCGGGTTTCTCTTGGTACTTGTTTGGTCACAAGCGGCGCGGCTTCTCCTTCAGCCCGGGGCAAATAAATTTTGACTGTGGTTCCCTGCCCCACTTCACTGTAGACCCAAATATTGCCTCCGCTTTGTTTTACGATTCCGTAGACAGTGGATAAGCCCAGCCCCGTTCCTTTTCCTTTATCCTTGGTCGTATAAAACGGTTCAAATATGTTCTGTAATGTGTTCGAATCCATCCCGCATCCGGTATCGCTTACAGCAAGCAAAACATGAGGGCCAGGATTTGCGCTTTGATGGTGCGTTACATACTCGTGCGTAAAATCAACATTCTGCGTTTCTAACGTGAGTGAGCCGCCTTTAGGCATCGCGTCACGAGAATTAATCGCAAGGTTAACGATCACTTGCTGCAATTGCCCCGGGTCTGCGACAATAGGCGCGAGACTGTCTGCCGGAACGGTAACGAGCTCGATGTCCTCCCCGATCAAGCGCTGCAGCATTGCGTCCATATCAATAATCAATTCATTGAGATTTAACAAAATCGGCTGCAAGACTTGCTTGCGGCTAAACGCCAACAACTGCCTGGTCAATAGTTCTGCGCGGTCGCCAGCTTTTTTGATCTCTGATATTTGATGTCGGACCGGTTCATTCTCATCTAAATCTCTAAGCGCAAGATCGCTATACCCCAAGATAGCAACCAGCAAGTTATTAAAGTCGTGGGCGATTCCACCCGCCAAACGGCCAATGGCTTCAATTCGTTGTGATTGCCGTAATTGCTCTTCTAATTTTTCATTCTCATTTTTTGCGGTCACTTCGTCCGTCACATCTGCCACGATGTAAATCGCGAGTTGTTGAGTCCATAAAATCAGACAAGAAAAATTCACGAATTTCTCTTGCCCATCATTCGTCGTTATTTTCAATCCATCCCAATTCAGCCGTTCAGAACCGCTATTCTTGATATCCGATGTAATACGCTGGCGAATCTCCGCGCGATAGTCCGGGTTAGGAAACACGCATTCATAGAAGGATTCGCGATCCCGAAGCGTTTCTTCAGGCCAACCAAAAATTTGCATGTATTCATGGTTAAGATAGACCGCGACGTCAGTTTGAACATCGACAACAAACACACCAATCGGCAGCTGGTTCAAAACCGATTCAATGAATTCATTGCGTTTCGCCAATTCGCCTTCGTAGCGCTTTCGTTCTGTAATCTCCAAGTGAGTGCCGCTGGCGCGAAGAGGGCGCCCGTATCCGTCAGACTCAACGACCTGCCCGCGGTCAAGCACCCAACGCCATTCTCCATTTTTTGAGCACAAACGATATTCAGCCTGATACGAACTGAACAATCCCCGGAGATGGGCCGCCCATGCGCGCAATACGCGGCGACGATCATCGGGATGAACCAAGCGGCGCCAGGTTCGGATTGAAGATGGAAGTTCACTGGCCGAATACCCCATTAAATTCGCCCAGCGTTCGTTGATATAAATCAAGCCTGTTTTAAAGTTGTAATCCCATATTCCAAGGTTCGCCCCATGCAACGCCAGTTCGAGCCTCTCTTGGCTTTTTTGCAGGGCAAGTTCCGCTATTTTTCGCTGGGTGATATCTCGCCCAACCGACTGGTATTCCATGACCTGACCCTGGTTATCAAAAATTGCATAGTCGGTCCAACTCACCCAACTCATGCTGCCATCAGGACAAAATGCACGGTGCTCGTCTATTTTTGACGGTTCAGCGGGAGTTAAAGTTTGAATTTTATTGATCACATCTGCCCGGTCGGACTCAGGAATAAATTTTAAAAAATTAAACCCAAGCAATTCTTTGCGGCTGCGGTCAAAATAACGGCAATAAGCGTCATTTGCATACACAATCGTGTAATCAGGTTTCCATCGAACAATAAATTCTGCTTGATCTTCAACAATTGACCAATAACGCGCCTCGCTTTCGCGCAAGGCTTTTTCCGCTTGCTTCCGTTCAGTGATATCTTGTAATATGCCAGTCGAACCGATGATATTATCTTGTGCATCACGAACCTGAACGGCAGCATTCGCCAACCAACGCTCTTCTCCGTTTTTGGTTAAAATACGAAAATCGGCCCGCCAGCTGCGGCCATCTTGGTTACGGGCGCACTCCACCGCTTCATCGAGCGACATCCCCGCCAACGGGCCGAGTAAAATGACTTCTTTGACTCGCGACTGCCATAAGGAGGGCGTAAACTCATCTGGATAGTATCCAGTCAATCCGGTGATTTGCTCGCCCACAAAATCGTAACGATTGGTCAAATAATTCATATAATACGGAACCGAATCGCCCAATTCGATCGCATCACGATAATATAACTCTTGCTGGGTGGCTTCTTTCTGATCAAAATCGCTTGGCGTGACCTCATAGCCAATGCCCCATTCATGCCATTCAGAAACAGAAACCGATTCGGTCAAGCGTCGCCAGACGATGGTGCGTTGAAGTCCTGATTTGCTAACCAGTTCCCATTTTGAAAGATTGATTAAAGCCTGGCTGTCTTGGATACGGCTGCGTTGTTCTTCACTGAGGTGTTTGTATAAATCAGTGCACCCGCCGGAAAGTTCATCTTTTGAAAAACCTGTGATTCGCTGACATTCAGACGACCAGGCAATGATTTTTCCACTGGAATCGAATGCAACCAGCATAACGGGCAATTGAAGCAATCGTTTTGCAAGTAAACTGCTTTCTGAGTGTATTTCGTTGTTTAATTTGAGCAGGCGGTTTGCGTATTGGTTCGCATTTCTTTTTTCATGGAAATAAAGTAACAGCAAGACGAGCGAAGAAGCGGCAAAAAACAAGATCGTAAAAAACCAAGCCGCCCGCTGCGCAAAAGACGGGCCATCGACTGTTTGAGAGAGATTAGATTCAGCAACAAGAACAACGCTTGGAATAAAAGCGCTCGTTTCAATAGTCGTTTGAATCAAATGGTGCGGTAGAAGTTCATCAAATAAACAACTCTGCGCAAACGTCGATACACAAATTACGATTGCTAAAAATCCGTTAACCATTGAGACGAACCTAACGCTGAATTATTTATTCAATACAACCAAGCAATGCAGAAGTTCGATATTAATATAGAACAAAATAAAATCATTAGATATGGTCAAGTCCCCGCATAGATTTACATAGAATTTCAACAATGAAGACGTTATGAAACATCGACAATGAAATATTTTTTTAATCGTGTCGTCTAAAAGATTGTCCGATTTTAGTTAAACCCCGTATTAAGATGTAGATTCTTCTTGCGATTCATTTTCTTCTTCTTCTTCATTATCCCCAACCGATGAACCGGTGCGCAGCAGCGGGTTATCTTCAATCGAAAGCAGGATCGTAGAAAAGAAATCTTTACGGCTGTTTTTCGCCTTGTCGCTATCACCTTCAAAATCGACGGAATCATTTGGATTGCAAAGGATACGCAGATAGCGCCGAAAGACGCCCTTATCGAGATGCGCCGATTCGGCGACGGTGAGTTCATCAACGCCCATGTCGATCAGATATCCATACGTTTCGCCGTTTTCGTCATCAATATCCCGTTCAAATAAGCTAAATTCCTTCTGCTTTTCGATCATTTCAGGGATGTAGTCGCGACGGTAATGGATATCCGTATTGCGGTCAGATTGACGCTCAAGCTCGCTTCGGCCTTTCATTTGCTCCCAATATTGTCTCGCGGCCTTCACGTCGTCGCCTTTGACGAGCAAGTGGCTCGGCGGCATGTATCCACGCCCCATGATTGATGAAACGGCGCTAAATAATTCGACGAGATGGGCTAGATAGTTTTGGCAGACATAATGGCGCGCCTGAGCATGAGTCCCATAAAAAATGACGCGCTTAGGAAACTGGTTTAACACAATGCGGAGTGATTCGTACCCGGAATTGATTTTCGCCAAAACTCGGGAACGAAACACCGGTGAAATTTCGTTGCGCAATAAAAATTCACGGATTTTACGGTGGTCTGTCCGGTTGAACGCAATTCCATCGGCAAACTGCCAGCCATAAAAATACGATACCAGTATCTCAATTTTTTGCGCATCATACTGAAGCCCGTTCTTATAGACTTCATTCTCTAATTTGGCGATGAACTCAGAGGCGCCCTGCAAGTCTTCCATCGCTTCTTGAAGGATCGTGTTCAAGGCTCGACTTTTTAATGCCTGAAGAGATTTTTTCACCTCTCCGCTGCCTGAAGGCGAATATTTTTTAAATTCATCCCGGCAGGCGAATACCCAATGCCGCCAGCCTTCAAGACCTTGTAGAGTATATAATGTTTCGTTCTGTTCATTTTTTACCGGGAAGCCTCCAGAGCCAGACGCCAGAATGGTCTTACCAACATTTGTCATCAATTGGCGAAAGCGAAAGGTTCCATATTGGCCAAGCGTGTTGCCTGGATTAATTCGGACGCCAAAGTCGCTCATCACTTTGCGCGCTTGACTCTCAGACGTGTTAGCGATTTCCGACAACATCTTCTTGATGATGATGGTCGCACAATTCGCCATGCGTCCACGTCGGTCTATAATATTTTGGATCTGCTTTCGAATGCCGTTTTCGTCAACTTTTTCGCCTGTGGCGTGTCGATTGCATAAATCTTCAAAGAAGCGCAGATCGTCTGAATTAAGCCAAACCCCCTGACGCTCAAATGCCTGTTTAACAATCCTCTCTCCCCAGACGCGGTCATTGGCGCTTTTTCTCCAACCCCACTTATAAAAAGGAGATTCTTGTTCTTTTGACCAACTCTTGGCCAGGCCTAAGTCGACCAAAATTGCTTGAGAAAAATTTTTCTTCCCAAGCGACCGGGTTAGAAGAAAAAAGACGGCAGCAACCAGAAAAAGCCCACAGGCGGACGCAATAAGAACCAAAATGTGTTTACCTCACCTGATATAAATCCAATAGAAATCAACCACGCGGCGTATTTCAACGAACGGCATAAATATGCAGCATTTTTTTCGCTGAATGCTTGATTCGCCCGCGCATTCTATAATGTATTCTCCCTCATAATCTCTAGAAGAAAAGAGCAAAAAACCGGTTACGGAAAAATTCCCACAACCGGCTCAAAAATTCATTCGAAAGCCTCGAATGTTTTACGTAAGAAACGCCTAGCCTAATGACCAGGGTTTGCGGTATTCATAATGCAGTAAGTCGTTTGCCTCAGGGTTGTTAGGAATCGATTCGGTTTTTGCGTCCCAGTCGATTCGCGATTTTGTGGCCCAGGCGATATTGGCTAAGTGCGAAAACGTCGTTGAGCGATGACCGATCTCAATATCACAATTACACACATCCCGGCTCTTGATACAATCGACGAAATTGCGGATATGCTGTTCCGTCAAGTCGCCGTCCGTTGCTTTGACTTGTTCCTTTTTCGCCGTATCCGGGTCTTCTTGAAACTGCCCCGGGGTTGAGGGATTAATGATATAACTCGATTCATTGGCGTAGAAATTTCCCTGCGTCCCGCGCAATTCAATTTCTCCATACTCCAGCGCAGAGCCTCCGCTGGCTTCATATTGACCAAACACCATCAACATCCCAGAAGGCAATTCGTGAATGACTTCGAGCGTATCGGGCACGGTACGGTCATCTTTGATGGCAAAACGGCCGCCGTGCGCGGAAATGGAAATGGGCGCTTGTTCATCGACCATCCAGCGGATTGCGTCAAAATAATGCACACCCCAATTCGCGACTTGGGATGAATAAGACTGCCACCAACGAAACTTATACAACGACATGTTGTCTTGATACGGACGTTCTGGGCGCGGCCCTAACCATAGGTCCCAATCCATCCCTTTCGGTGGATTCGAGGGCTTTTGAGCGCCGATGCCGTTCGGGTACATATTGCTAATCCGGTAGGAGCGCGCAACGGTGACTTTTCCAATATCGCCGCGCTGCACCCGCTGGTGGGCTGCGTCATATAATTTTGATGACCGCCGGTGCAACCCCACTTGCGCAACCCGGTTATAGCGACGGGCGGCTTCCACCATTTTGCGGCCTTCAACGACGGTAACCGATAAGGGTTTCTCGACATAAACGTCTTTGCCGGATTGACAGGCTTGAATCATTTGGATCGCGTGCCAATGGTCAGGAGACGCGATAACGACGGCGTCTATATCCTTTTGGTCTAACACCCGCCGAAAGTCAGCGTAGCGCACAGGTTCGGGATCAAAGGTCTCTCCCAACATCGGGATGCGGCCTCCGAGATCATCAATCAAGGCGTCATCAATCAATTCGCGTTTGCGGAGACGGTAAGGTTCAAACACATCGCACAAGGCCGCGATTTCAACGTCCGGCTGCTTCATAAATCCGTGCAGCAACTGAGTGCCTCGGTTACCAACGCCGATGAATCCGACGCGGACTTTATCATTTGCGCCTAAGGCGCGTTGCACCGCCGGAGCGGACAAGGCCAGCGAAGCGGCTGTGGTTTTCATAAACGAACGGCGGTTTTTATTGTTTTGCGTTTCCATCTGATTTCTCCTATTGCCGAAGCGCATACCGGATGCTCATTCATCCGCGAACATAAACTCTACCATAGAATAATCATCATCGAAATAATCGAGACCTCGCAGCGATTGAATTGTGTTCTGGATCGCATCCAGGCATGACTCATCACTGGTGATCGACTCTTGGGTAATCTCAACGAAATCTGAAAAACTCATCATTGAGCCATTCGGTTTAAAGACTTCATACACCCCATCGCTAAATAATAACAAGCGCGCGCCGGGCTGAATGGTGCGTCGCTTGGTTTCAAACTGCGCGCGCGCCAACGCCCCGATAATCACGCCCGTCGAATCGAGACGGTCGGGCGGCTCTTGATTGGGCTGATACAACAATGCCGGCGGATGGCCTCCACTGGCATAGACCAACTCGTGATTCGCGCGGTTCAAGACGCCATACCACATGGTAAAAATCAACCCGTTCTGCTGGTCCATCGGGAAGGTAAGGTTCAGCGCATTGAGCACTTCGCCGGGATTGTGAAAGTCCACATTGGGCAAAGTTGCGGAACGCAATGCGTTCATAATGGAAACCGACAACAACGCTGCGCCGACTCCATGCCCAACCACGTCCAGCAAATAAAGCGCAAAGTGGTCATCATCTAACCAATGATAGCCAAACGCATCGCCGCCCAATTGCGTGGACGGAATAAACCTCCAATGCGTTTGGATCATCCCTTCGGTGAGAGGAGGAGGCAGCAGCGATTTGACATAGTCAGCAGCGTCTGAGAGTTCTTCCTCTAACTTTTGGTAGGCCTCATTGCGTTGCAGCATGTGAACGTATGCGTTTGAATGCGAGCGAATGCGGGCGATCAATTCGATTTTATCGGGCAATTTTACCAAGTAATCATTGGCGCCGAAACCAAAGGCCTCGGCTTTGATTTTGGGTTCTTCTTTGGTCGACAATACAATCACTGGCACATCGCGCGTCGCAGCGTTCGCCCGGTAATATTTCAACAAGGTCAACCCGTCGATTTCCGGCATGACCAAATCTTGTAAGATGACCGTCGGCGATATTGTCTCCGCCGTTGGAATCGCCTGAGACGGGTCGGAGCAATAGTGAAATTGAATTTCCGCATCGCCTTCCAACATACGCCGCACCGCCTCACCCACCATTGGCTGGTCATCAACCAAAAGCACAGTAACGGGGCGCTCAGCAATCAATGCGGAATGACGTTCTTCGGTTTGAGTCATAAAAGCACCTTAGGCAAATGATATTCTCAATTGATTGACCAAAGATGAAGCGATCTGGTCGAGAGGCAATTCTTCGACGGCGGCGCCCAACGCAACCGCCGCTTTAGGCATTCCATAGACAACGCAGGTCGCTTCGTCCTGCGCGATGGTATGCCACCCCGCCTGACGCAACGCCAGCAAGCCCGCCGCCCCATCTTTTCCCATTCCAGAAAGCAACACCGCCGCGCCGGGAGCATCCCAACGCTGCGCCGCGCTCGTGAACAACACATCAATCGAAGGGCGGTAGGGCGTTTCGGTCGGCTCCACTTGAAATACGAGACGATGGTCGTGGCTAATCACCAAATGCTCTTCTGAACCGGCAAGATAGATACGCCGGGGTTCGATCCAATCGCCCTCTTTCGCCGTTTTGACGGAGAGAGACGTTTGATCGTCGAGCCATTTGGCTAAGCCTTCGCTAAATTGAGAATCCACATGTTGGACGATCAAGATCGCGGCGTTAAAATCTTCCGGCAAATGAGAAATGACCTGAGCAATCGCCTTTGGCCCACCAGTAGACGCACCAATCAGAACCAGGCGAGGCGCGTCAGGCGACAACGAAAATTGATCTGGATGTTGTTCGATGTTTGTTTTTGTTGGCGCGCCTTTGATGAATTTCCGAATACGTTCCAGTTTGTCAAAAAATTCCTGGCTGCCGATAGAACCGCCGTCCGCCCCGATCACCGGCGTCGCGACCGCATCAAGAGCTCCATTACCCAAAGCCTCAAAGACCTTTGACACATGGCTATCAACGGAGCCAGTGACAACAATAATCGCGCAAGGCGATTCACGCATAATTTGACGCGTCGCCTGGGCGCCGTCCATCACCGGCATGACCAAATCCATCAAAAGGATATCGGGTTTATCTTCTTTCGTACGCTGGACCGCCTCTTTGCCATCGTTGGCGATCCAAGCCACGTCATAATCGGGTTTTGATTGCAACAACCGCCGCAACGCTTCAACAGCAATCGTAGAATCATTCACAATACCAATGCGCATCAATCGGCCTCACCTATCAGATCATCTACCGCTTGCAAGAGCGTTTCATCATGAAAACTGCTCTTGGTTAGATAATAATCCGCGCCGGCTTCCATCCCCTGGCGACGGTCTTGTTCTCTATCTTTGTATGAAACAATCATCACAGGCATCGACCGTAAGCGCTCGTCCTGTTTGATTCGCTGCACAAGTTCAAATCCATTGAGCCGGGGCATGTCAACGTCTGTCACCACCAAATCAAACTCACCACGCCGCAGCGCGTTCCAACCGTCGATGCCGTCGACGGCGGTCTCAACGTCATAGCCGTGATTCAACAGTAGCTGACGTTCGACTTCGCGCACTGTTAACGAGTCATCTACAACCAAGACCCGTTTTTTAATTTGCGCAAGCGTTGTTTGTTGGTTCTGATCAAATTTCTTCAAGCGGCCGCCGCTCAAAATATCGTCGATGGTTCGCAGTAAGTCATCAACATCAAGAATGAGCGCTGGCGTCCCATCATCCAACAACGTCGCCGCGCTAATGTCCGCGACTTTGCCCAATCGCGGGTCTAATGTGCGAACCACCAGACGGCGTACTTCAAGAATGCGGTCGACCACCAAGCCATACGAGCGAAAACGGTCGCTGAGCAAGACCACCGGCCATTCGTTTTCTTCTCCGCTGGCATCATCTAACTCAAGCGCCTGCCTCGCTGAAACCAAACCGATATGGCGCTCGTTTACCGTCACGAAAGGTTGGTCTTCGATTCGCTCGATTCTCTCGCGTTCGACATGCAACACGCGGTCAATGCGCGCAACCGGAAACGCATACGGCTCGCCAGCAATCTCGACCAGCAGCGCCCGAACAATCGACAAGGTCAGCGGAAGTTGTAATTCAAAGCGCATTCCTTTGCCCGGCGTTGAAAAAGCGCGCACCAATCCGCCAACTTCACGAATCGCATTGTGGACGACATCCAAACCAAAGCCGCGCCCGGAGATTTCAGTCACCGTGTCTGAGGTCGAAAATCCAGGCAGAAACAAAAATTCCATCAATTCCGCTTCCGTCAGTTTCTCGACCATCTCTTCGGGCGCAAGGCCTTTTTTGATGACTTTTCGACGGATGGAATCGTAACCGATTCCCCGCCCATCGTCTTCAATCTGCACAATCAAAAATCCAGAACGGTGCGTCGCGGAAATATGAATCACGCCTGTTTCCGGCTTACCAGCGGAAGCCCGTTCTGGCGGCGTTTCGATGCCGTGGTCAATCGCGTTTCGAATCAAATGGTTCAACGGCGATTCCATTTTCTCTAAGATGTCGCGATCAACCTGCGTCTGATGCCCGTCAATTTTGAATTTAACTTTTTTGCCTAAACTTTGGGCGATGTCGCGCACCATTCGGGGAAACGGGCGAACCCCATCGGTGAACGGCCTCAACTTACTGGCAACGACGCTGCGATACAGGTTATTTGAAGTCCGCACGGTACGGCGCGCGTGGAGTTCAAAGTCATTGTATAAATTTGTAACCGCGTTGCGGCATTCGTTTAATTGTTCATCAATCTCTTGCAACGGATACGCATAGGGTGCGCCGCTTGGGTTTGAATCGGCAAAAATTTTTAATCGCTCAACTGTGGTAGAAACCTCCGTCTGCGCATGACGAAGTTTTAACAATGAGTCAGAAAATGGCCGGAGCCAACGGGTCTCGACTAAGGTTTCTCCGGCCAACCCTAACAACCGGGATAGATGTTGTTCGGATACGCGAACGAAGCGGTCTTTATCACGCGCGCTCTCGTTTTCGGTCAGCGGCTCAATCTTATTCTCATCGGCGCCGTCTTCGTTTGTTTGAGACGGTTGCGGAGGCGCGGTTGCGAAAGAGGGGTCGCGTAACTTCTGAATATGTTCATCAATCTCGCCGGTGTGGTTACTCTTCCATTGCTCAAAATCGCCCGCCGTCGCCTTGGCGATTTGCGCCAGTTGGTCGACGCAGTTGAGCAATAAATCGCAAGCGCCGCGTCCAAGCATGGTTTCATTTTCAATTGCCGCGCTGAATAATTCTTCCATGGCGTGCGCCAGGGCTTCAGCCAGTTCTACCTGCACGATGCGGGCCGCGCCTTTGACGGAATGGGCGGCGCGCATTAGTGAGCGCAAGAGGTCAGGATCATCAGCGCCGCTCTCAATTTTCAACAAGCCGTCGCTCAACGCAGAGGCGTGGGTTTCCACCTCTTGGCGAAACAAGTCGATCATAGAAAATTGGCTCAGGTCGTCCGCGTTCAATAGACGCTCCTTTTCAGCGCTTCGAATAACCGGGCTTCATCCAAGACGCCAACATGCTCGCCATCAAATTTGATCAGGCCTTGCGTATACGGCTTAGACGATTTGGACACAGTCGAGGGAGGCGCTTGGATCAAACTTGCAGCGTAACGATGAACGCCAAGGATTTCATTCGCCGGAAACGCCCATCGTTCGTTGTTGTGAACGATCACGGCAATGCGAGAATACACCGACCGTCCCACTTGAAAACCGTCTTCGCTTCCCTGGTCGATTTCAAGCAATTTCGCAAGCGAAATGCAGAGATGTAAATCGCCCGAAAGATTGACCAGCCCCATCACAACTGGGCTGCGCATGTGAGGAATTTTATGGCGCGGCTGCATATCATACACTTGATGAAATGCTTGTGTGCTCAGCGCGAGTTTCTCGTGGCCCAAACGGAAAATTACAACTGAACTGGGCTTTTGAATGGATGGGTTTTTCTCAAACTCGATCAGCCGGCTGGCGGCCTCAATATAATCGTCGGGTTGTTCGCGATCAAACAAACTTCGGCCTGCTTTTGCGTACACCGGACAATTGTGGCAATGGTCGTATTCCACCAAATCAGGGCAACTACGGTCGCCCAATACGCCGATCCGCCCCCAACAATCAATCACGCCCATTTGCGGCTCCCGGTTCATTGCGGCACCATCGTTTTATTCTGTGGTTCACCGTTGCTATAAACGCGCTGCAATCGGCGGCGAAAGCGGTCTGCGCTCATACGGTCTCCGCTCTGGTCGAGCAACAAAGCCATCTGCGCCAACGCGCCCGCATGACCGGGTTGCAAGAACAACGCTTTTTGATAAGAGTCCTCCGCCGCGCGCGTTTGATCTGACGCCTGCTGAATCAAACCGTATAAATAAAATGCGTCTGCATCCGGCTTTTGCGTATCAATATAATTTTCCACAATGGATTGCGCTTCCCGTAAACAGCCCTGATCCGCGAGTTGACGCGCATCATTCAACGATGGGATTGGGGACGCATTTTTATTGATAGGACGTACGCGCGGCGTTTGCGTTCCATTCACGTCAATGGGCTTTATGCGCGGCTTTATTTTGAATGCTGGCGGCTTGGAAGCGAGAGGTTCGGCGACCGGACGCATCTCCTCCCGGCGGCGATACACAAACGCCTGCGGTTCGCGAAGCGACTCAAATTGGTTGGAGATGGATTGCAGCGCTTCAACCGCGCCGACAAATAATAAGCCATTGGGCGCCAACATGCGATCAAGCGTTTGCACAACCCGCTTTCGAGAAGGCGCATCCAGATAGATTAACACGTTGCGGCAAAAGATAATGTCATAGAGAGGCTTGTTTTGCCCAAACGAAGGATCAAGCAAGTTTCCCCATTCAAAATTGACGAGAGAGCGATAGGCCGCGCGTAATTGCTGCCCGCCGTTTGTGGGTTCAAAATAGGATTCTTGATTGGGAACCGTCTGGCGAAACGAATGGGGACGATAGAAAGCCGTTTGCGCTCTTTGCAAAGCGCGCAAACTGACGTCATAGCCGTCAATGTGAAAGTCACGCGGCTGATAGCCGACTTCCAACAACGCGATTGCAACCGAATAGGGTTCCTCCCCCTGCGAACAGGGAGCGCTGGCGATTCTCAGCACAGCATTTCGAGGTCGTTTTCGCGCCCAGGATTGTAAATAGCGAAACGGCCCTTGATCGCGGAAAAACCATGTTTCAGGGACCACGATCTCCTCAATCAAACGCTGGCGTTCATCTTCAGATGAATGAAGCAACGCCAGATAATCGCCTTCGTTCTTGACCCGGCGTTCGTCGCAGCGCCGCTGAATGGCGCGGGCAATCAAGTCGGCCCCCACCGAATCAGGGTCAAGCCCTATCTCTTCCGCCAACCAGGCTTCAATGCGTTTCATCATAAAACTTCGTTTTCTTGGATGTCCCGAAACAACGAGTTTCGCACGGATTCAGGCAACAGAAGAAAGGGATCAATCCGTTGGACCATCTCACCATCGTGATGGTGAATTTCTTTCAGATACGGTGCGTCCGATGTCGAGACGCCTGCCGATTGCGCTTCGTTTTCGGGCAAATCGACTGCATCGGAGGCGCACTCAACAATCAGCCCCAACGGTTGGGGCTCTCCATCTTTTGCGGCATTGACAATCAGAATTCTCGTACTAAACAGCGATTGAGACGCCACCCCTTCCAATGCGCGTCGCATGTCAACCGCTGGCGCCACTAGGCCCCGATAGTTGAATACGCCCGCCACGCCTGGAGGCGCCTTAGGAAGGGAGCGGAATTTCACCAACGGGATCACTTCAATAACGTCCCGCGCCGCGAGCGCGTACCGGTTGGCGCCGATGGAAAATAACAGCATCAACATAGGCCTATGAATCCAATACGCGAAATCGCGAAAATTCCTTTTGCAAGCGTTGGGCCGCTTCATTGAGCTGCGTGGTTGCATTATTAAACTCACGCAACGAATTCGCGGTCTGCTCAGCGCCCTCGCTGAGTTGCACCATCGCCTGCGTGATTTGCAGCGCGCCCTGCGATTGTAAGTTCATGCCTTCGGTCACGCTTTGGAACTGCGGCGCTATCGCCTCTTGGTTCTGAATAATCTCGCTGAGTTGTTCGCCATTGACGCGAATGTCTTCAACCGCCTTTTCGACCTCTTTTGAAAACCGGTCCATTTCCATCACGCCCGTTGATACGGCGGATAGCATTTCACGCACCATTTTTTCGATATCCAAGGTCGCAACGGCAGTTTGATCGGCCAAGCGGCGAATTTCACGGGCGACGACCGAAAAGCCTTGTCCATATTCGCCCGCCTTTTCGGCTTCGATGGCGGCGTTTAACGATAGCAGGTTGGTTTGATCGGCGACTTTGGTGATGGTGGTAATAATGCTGTTAATGTTGTTTGCTTTATCATTGATGGCGCCGAGCTTCGACGAGAACGATGACGTTGATTCAACCAAACGGTGCATGGTGCCGTCAATTTCATCCAACCCATAACGTCCGGTTTGCACCAGTTCTAAATTTTTGCCGCCGAGTTCCGCTACGTCTTCCATGGTACTCAGCAATTCACGCGAGGTCGCAGAAATTTCCTTTGCGGTCGCAACAACTTGGTTTGTCGACGAGGCCTGTTCCGCAACGGTCGATTCAAGTTGGCGGGCGGACGCAGCGATTTGCGTTGTTGACGACGTCACTTGAATTCCGACCCGTTGCACTTGTTTGACCATTTGCGAAAGATTGTCCATCAGCGTATTGAAACTACACGCCAACAATCCCATTTCACCCGTACATTTCTCGGGGATGCGGCGCGTCAAATCTGCTTCACCGCTGGCGAGGTCTTCTAATTCACGCGAGACCAGTTTGATGGAATGCGAGATCGAACGAATGATGGGGGCGCCAAACAAGAATACGATCAACAAGACGATTCCAAAGTTGACTAAAATGCCACGCCCAATTTTGTTCGCCAATTGAAAGGCTTCATTACGCCCCATAATCGCGACAATCGACCAATCAAGACCTTGGATGTACAACGGCGCATACGCAGCGAGCAAATCTTCCCGCAGACCGCTGCGATACTCTCCTTCCCCGGTTGTGCCGGAAGCAGCCGCGCGTTCAAATTCTTCATCTAACATTTGCAGCAAGATGGTGGTGTCGGTCTGGTCGACCATCTCCAGCGTTGCGTCGTCCATTCCGCCTCGTTTTAATTTTTTTAAGTAAGCTTCTTTATTCTCGCTGAGTTGGCGGTCGTCATTGCGCAATGTCCGGTCTGACGCGACCAACAACAGCTGGCCGGTTTTCCCAAGGCCAATTTCTTCCCATTGCCCCATCACGGTTACCATGTTGTTGATTTCCCAGATTGAAAGTTGAAACACGGCAACGCCCACCAGTTGGTCTTCGTTATAAATGGGCGACGCGACAAATGCGGCGGGAATATTATGTGACGGCTCAAAATGTTCAAAATCAACCACCACAACGCCTTCGGGTTCTTGCGCCAATTTAGCTTGTTGAAATGCGCGGGCCAGATTGGTTTCTCTATACGGTCCGGTTTCAAGATTGGTCGCGAAGTCAAACTCTTTCGCCACCGAATACACAATGGAACCGTCAGGCTCAATCAACAATAAATCATGGAAGCCAAACCGATTTGAATAATTCCGCAATAAGGGATGGAAGCGCTCGTGATGATGGCTATAGAGAGAGTCGTCGTCAGCGCGATCTAACGCTTGTTTTTCCCCTTCGGGCTTTGGATTTTCCGTAATATAAAGGCACTGTAAAATTCGCGAAGCCGGAGACGGTGGATACCAACGCGCCGCCGAACCTTCTGGAGCGCCAGGGGTCGACGCGGCTTGTTGCTGATAAAAATTTTTTAAATTCGTTTCATACGTTTCCCGGTTTTCATCAAACGCCGATGGCGGCGACGCGCCCAGAAATTCATACCCTTGCGTGAACGCCATCATCGCTTCGACCGTCATCAGGTCTTCGGATATAGTGATAATTTGGTCTTCGATCCGCGAAAAATAATTTTCAATCTGATGTTTTTTGGTTTCGCGAATTGACTTGAGTTGGTTGTGCGCCGCCTCTTCCAGATAACCAATGGAACGAAAATAGGTCATCGTTCCCATGAGCGCGATGGGCGTGATTCCAATCAACAAAAGAAGAAAAAAAAGTTTGGCCCGGATGGTGGTTCTGTCCCAATGCATATCAGCCATTCGCTTGTCTCCGCATGTTCCCTTATTAGTCGTAAAGCGATTCAAATAGTATAGCGGTCTTTCATCCGCAAGACGATTCTGCGCGGAGTGAAATATATATTTCAGGTTCTTCCGGTATTTGGGTACTTTATCACAAATTGAATTGCGTTTTTTGACGCTTTTTCGTGAATTCCTGATCTTTCGCTGTATCAGGAATGGTACAACTCTGCTCGCTTCAGTGCGGGCTTTCA